>DATHTZ010000185.1:0-2662 GCA_035462675.1 Nitrospiraceae bacterium
CGTCACCGGCTGCTGTCGGCCATTCCAGTGATTGTGGTGAGGGAACACGACACTTCGGTAGCAGTGTAAAGGCCCGGGAGTATTGAGCGATCGCAGTCATCCGGACTGCCCGTCAAGGCGGACGAATTGATCGCGACCATCCGAGGAGTGCTGGTCAGCACGCGTGATCGATCGAGAAAGGAGACAGCATGACCGGGTTTAGCCTGCGGAAGGGCCAACGGCTCAAGACCTTCGCGCCGGTGCGCTACCGCGGGGACGGAATTGCCGGTGAAGGAATCATCAAAGATCTTTCGCTGAGCGGGAGCTACATGACCGGAAATACATCGGTCTCCGTCGGGATGGTGCTCACCCTGCAAATTTTTGTGCCGGGAGACCCGGAGCTGTTGCTGATCGATCGCGCCACCGTGAAATGGGTCAAAAAGGCTGAGTTTGGAGTGCAGTTCGACAATCCCCAGCCGAAGGTGGCTGAGCGAATCACACAGGTCATCTCTACGCTGGTCAAGACACAACATGGCTCATCCCGCACCGGAAAAAAAGCGGGCAGATGAACTGCTCCGCGTAAATCTGAACAGATCGGCTCAGGCCTCGGATTATTCGATCCAGGAGCCTGTCCGACATTGCCGGGCTTGTTCTGATACCGGGCGATAAACATCTCGCTCAGATTTTGGGCGTGATCCTCGGCCTCCTCTCGCGTCGCAAAGCGATCCTCCTTCACCTGCTACCACTGGCTCGCACTCACGCTCTCTCCTAACAACTCCGTCACTGAGCAGCGCAAAGCAATCGTCGCTAGACTTTCCAGCCCCAAGGGAAAAGGATCCACCTGTTGCAACCGGAAGCGGAGGGGTCCCTGGCCTAACGAACGGCGTTCTGGCTTTCCTCATTCATCGCCTTCCCCTGATCACGTTTGATGGCTTTCTTGGTGAAATCTTTCTTGCCCGTCTCCTGCTTCGCGGTGGAAGGATCGCTAGAGAACGCGCAGCCGGTCACGGTGAGCAAGAGCAGGGAGAGGACTACTGCCGTCACAATAGACATGGGACCTCCTAGACTCTACGTGTTCTTGGCGTACCGAAATAGTTATTCGCAATCAGCCTGAATTGTTCGAAGGCCGCTTTGGGGCCGTCGACGATGTCTTGGGCGATGATGTCGGGAACAATCTATGGGAAATGGATCCTAACACCTTTATTTCCCCTCATGCTGCGGAGGAGTGCCGGCATGGGGGTATCCCAGCGCCTCGTTCCCCCGTACCACCCGCCCCCCTTTGGGGGTAACCACTCCAGGGCATGCGCAATCCAGCTGCTTCGATATGCTTGTACTTGTCAGGCAAGACAGGCAACTGTGAGTGATGAAGAGAAGGCGCATGTTTAGTCAGTCGATGGGATGGCACAAGGCGGAACCGCTCATCCTATCTGTGAGGGGAGAAACATCATGACCAATTCATCTATTTCAAAACAATCCCTTGCTGGACTGGCGATCCTTGTACTCGTTGCCGGATGCGCCCCCGATCAAGGTGGAGGGCCGACGACGAATCCGACTACGAACGCGACTGCAGCGAACCCGGCCTTGGCGAACGATTTCGGCGGGTCTGGCGTGGTGCTGAACACCTCGATCGCAGGGCCGTTTGTGCTATTTCAAAACGATTCCGTATCCAGATTGGTCAATCGAGACGGAGGCGCGGTTAAGCCAGACGGGGTGAACAATATCTACTCCCTGGGCGCCTATGTCGATCCCAATGACAGCAACCGGGTGAAACTGTTCGTCAACGATCGCTTGAATCACCGCGTGCTGATTTTTAATACGATTCCGCAAGATGCCACGGCGCTCCCAGACGTCGTGCTGGGCCAGGCCGATTTTGTTTCCGGCACCCCGAATGCCGGCGTGGGAACCTCCGCCGTGGGATTCAACGAAAACGTGCACATGTCTGTCTGTTCCAACGGCAAGATGTTCGTCTCTGACCGGAACAATAACCGGGTGCTGGTCTATAACCGAGTTCCAACCGCCAACGGCACAGCGGCGGATTTCGTGATCGGCCAACCCGACTTTTTGACGAATACCCCAGCCACGACGGCGAGCGGGTTGAATCACCCCTATGCCGCCTACTGCATGGCAGACAAGTTATTCGTGATCGAACAAGGGAACCATCGCATCCTGGTATTCGACCCCATTCCCACCGCCACCAATCCCGTAGCCTCCTACGTGATCGGCCAGCCGGACATGGTCACCGGTACGTCTGGATGCACGGCGGGCAAGCTGAACAGTCCCTATGAAATTCTGCGTCATGGCGACACCTTCTTTATCGCCGACGGCGGCAATCAACGCGTCTTGGAATTTGACACCATTCCTACCGCGATCGGTGCCACCCCCAATGCAGTCCTGGGACAAGCCGACTTCATTTCGTGTCTGCAAAACAAAGGAAATGGCGCTACGCCGTCTGACTCATCTCTGGCGATTCCCAACGCGCTGACAGCTACAGGGAATCTGCTGGCCGTCAGCGACCATACCAATAACCGCACGATGTTTTTCGACCTTCCGATCCTGACGAACCAGTCGGCATCCAAGCAACTCGGCCAACCGGACTTCGTGACGGCAACCAATGTGACGCCGCCGACAGCCAGCTCCGTGACGACGACCAAGGGGTTGATCTTCGATCAACAGTACATCTGGA
>DATHTZ010000186.1:0-13055 GCA_035462675.1 Nitrospiraceae bacterium
GACGGAGAAGGCCTTCTACCGTGAGGTGAACGATGAAGATGAAAGTATTTCATGCCGACACCATGCACGAGGCCATCCGTTCCATCAAAGAAGAGTTGGGGCCGGAAGCCCTCATTCTCTCGACGAAGCGGGTTCGGCGAGGGAGCTTACCGTTCTCGCTGTTCGGGCGATCAATTTTAGAAGTGACCGCTGCAACCGATTCGATTGCCGGCCAAGCCGCTTCCGATCAGCAGGCGACTTTTCAGGCGGCGCAGGACAATGCTCTCTCTGCCGTGAGTCAACGAGAGCCCTCTCCTGCATTTCAGGACACGTTGAGCGCAGTACTGCACTCCGATACGCCATCGCAGTTCGAGGGATCGACCGTTCATATTCCACCAGCGGCCACGAAGTCAGGGCCACAATCGGTTTTACAGGGGCGTTATCTCCATCTCATGAACGAATGCCTCGATCTGCAGCAGCGCCTTGTGTCCTGGTTGCCCGGTGAATCGCAGACGGCAGGATCAGACCTCCCTGCACCATTGGGACGAGCCTGCCGATTTCTGGTTGCACAGGGATTACGCCCCTCAACTGCAGAACGTCTCTGCCTCGCGCTCCGTCGCCGACTCTCAGCGGAGCCTCTACAATCGGATCGTGAGATTCTGGACGCACTACATCGTCTTTGCCTGGAGCAGATCAAAGTCAGCGGGCCCTTATTGAACGCTGAGACCGATTATAAGGTTGCCATGTTTGTCGGGCCGAGTGGGGTAGGTAAGACCACGGCAATCGTGAAGCTCGTGGCGCACTACCGGCTTCAAGAAAACAGATCGGTCGCTCTGATTACACTCGATACCTGCCGCTTGGCCGCCGTCGAACTCCTTCGCATGTATGCGAAGGTTCTGGGAGTTCCTCTCGAAACGGCTCAGACCACGACGGAGGTGCTCGAAGGCATACGCCGTCATCGTCAGGTAAACCTGATCATGATCGACACACCGGGGTTCGGCCCTCATGAGGCCACGCAGCTCATGAACCTTGGTGGCCTCAAAGATTCGTATGGATTAATCGAGACGCATCTGGTCTTGTCCGCCAGCACGCGGATGCAGGACCTCCGCCGCACCATGGCGCGGTACGAGGCGTGTAATCCTTCACGCCTGCTCTTTACCAAGCTGGACGAGACGGAGGAATACGGCAATCTCTTCGAACTGGCGTACCAGACTTCATTGCCGCTCTCGTATTGGAGCAATGGCCAGCGGGTACCGGAAGATATCGAGTTGGCGGGCTCAGCACGGTTAGCAGATCTGTTGCTCGACAGGGGCTCACCCCGTTTCACTCCATCAGGCCTCTCGTCATCCGTTGGATGCGACTCGGTTGTGTCCATGGACGGAACGATGCCACAACAATCGTAGTAGGAGGGGCCGCATGAAGAATATGTTCAACGAACAGGCGGCGGCGATGCCGACTAAGGCTCAAGGGAGCCCCTGCACCCGTGTTATTGCCGTGACTAGCGGGAAGGGTGGGGTTGGGAAAACGAATGTGGTCGCCAATCTGGCAGTGCAATTGGCACGAGCCGGTAAACGAGTGCTGGTATTGGATGCGGACCTGGGATTGGGCAATATCGATGTACTATTGGGATTGGTGCCTCGGTATACGCTGGAGCATGTGCTGGGCGGATCGCACCACCTGTCCGACATCATCATCCAAGGCCCGGCTGGAATCCAGGTGTTGCCTGCAGGATCCGGCCTGCCTCAACTTACCTCCATGACCGACTCACAGCAGTTAATCTTACAGACTGAGTTGGAGCATACCGCCGACACGGTGGAAGTGTTGTTGATTGATACCGGAGCCGGGGTGTCCCCTAATGTCACCTATTTCGCCTCAGCGGCGCAAGAGACGATCGTCGTTATCTCACCGGAGCCTACGTCACTGACCGACGCCTATGCGTTGATGAAGGTGTTATGCCGGCAGCATCGTGAGCGCCGATTTAAAGTGTTGGTCAATTTGGTGAAAAGTCAGCGTGAGGCGGTCCAGACATTTCGCAAGCTTGACATCGTCGCGGAGCGTTTTTTGAATATCAGGCTTGAGTTCTTAGGATGTATTCCTCTCGACGATTATCTGCCCATGGCCGTCATCGAGCAAAAGGCAGTGACAGAGCTCTTTCCTTGTTCCCCTGCCAGCCGAGCGTTTGCCCAGTTGGCGAAAAAGGTTGCGGAGTGGCCCGATCCTCAATTGCCGAAGAGTACCGTGCAGTTTCTGTGGCAGCAACTAATTCCCATGTCCTAGGAGCTCGTCCGACATTGACCATTCTACTGCGGCGAATGACTTGCGGCCATCTGCGTCGTCCTCGGCTTGACAAGGTTCTCACTGTATTTCAGCGAATATGCCTCCGGTTTTTCTGGGCCTGCGGCCTCGCATCGGTCCGCAGCTTGTTCGCCTCATCAAGCCGACAACATCGGCCAGACTCTCAGCGGGGCATCACTTTATTACGAATCTATAAGGTGCATTGACTATGAGCACTACAGCCACGCAGCGGAGCCGACAGATAGACTCAGCATCAGACTCGCATCGCGAATTGATCATCAAAGAATTTGCGCATATTGTGAAGGCGATGGCCTATCGTCTGGCCTACCGTCTCCCTGCTTATATGGATGCCGAAGACCTCGTGTCGGTCGGCATCATGGGATTGATGGACGCGATGGATAAGTACGACCCAAGTCGGGAAGCGAAGTTCAAAACCTACGCGGAGTTTCGTATTCGAGGCGCCATGTTGGACGAAATTCGTTCCATGGATTGGATTCCTCGGTCGGTTCACGAGCGCGTCACGTTGTTGCAGCGTACGCAAGCCCAGCTGTTAAATAGACTCGGACGCCCTCCGACAGACGAAGAAGTCGCCGCAGAGATGAAGCTGTCTCCTGCCGAGCTGGATGATTTCCTTGTGCGGTCTCAGGGGGCAGTCCTGGTCAGCTTGGATGACTTCAACCTCCATGAGCCGGATGGGCAAAAAATTCTTGACGTGCTTGCCGACAGTCAACATCCCGACCCTCTTGCGATCATCCTCAATGATCGGGAGCGGGAGCGGGTGGCCGACGCGATACAGCAATTGCCGGAGAAGGAACGGCTCGTGCTCACATTGTATTACTATGAAGAATTGACGATGAAGGAAATCGGTAGAATTCTCAAAGTTACGGAGTCTCGCGTATGTCAGATTCATACGAAAGCGGTCTTTCACCTCAAGGGAACGCTCGAATCGCTGCAATGAGCCGCATGGGCCCGCATGATTCATGGCGGTTCGTCGTGAGGTCTCACTTGGAAGCCTGGTGAAGATCGAGTGGTACGAGGCGAGGGCAAGACATGTCTTTTGGCCACTCTAGAGCCTCTCATCTGAACTTCGATGAGTGCGGCAGGCCCGTTCAAGAAGACGCAGGCTAGCTTTCCTATCATGCGACTGGCGTGGAGCGTCGCTCTTGTTCGTTCGATGCCTCTGAGATCGGTTTCTGTTCGTCTGGCGCCTCTCAAGTCTGCTCTAAAATCAACCGAAACATTGTAGCCCGTATTATTCATGAGAATTCGTGATGCAATGGCTGAAATGCCACACGAGACGAACGCACGGAGCTGCGAGCTCGCTCGCCGTCAGGCGTGTTGCAGCGACGTATCAGCGGTTGCGTAGATGTCTTTGTGGATAATACAGGCTAGGGCTAACCTTCCCTTGATCGGGTGTTGCAAATCATGACGTTCTATACGATCCGCCTGTCTGCGAATGGTGACACCTCCAGTCCTTCCCTGAATAGCTGGATGGCCAGCGGGGAACTTTCTACCATCGTCATGTCCCCCCTCATGTGGGTCATGGGGCTCTGTCTAATCGGTCTTCTCATTCTTGGAGTACTGTGGCTGAAGGGCCGGTATTTGGACCCTGGATTCTCCCGATCCATATCCACAGAAAAACCCACGGAACTGTCATCAACCTATGACTATGTGACGGGCTTGCCCACCAGACGATTGTTCGGGACGCTACTTGACCAAGAGGTAGGCCGCGCTGCAAAAACTGGTCGATCCCTCGCGTTGCTCGTGGTGGAGCTTGAACACTTCCGAATGGTAGCAGAGACTCAAGGCCGAGCGAATGGGAATGTTCTCGTGCGTGTCCAGGCAGCCAGGGTCAAGGGCGTTTTGCGTTCCACGGAAACGGTCGGGCGGTTGGCGCAGGATCAATTCGCGATGATTCTCGACAATCTCACCTCCCATCAGGAGGTCGTGACCATTGTAGAAAAGCTACAGGCTACGATCGGTCTTCCTCTCACCTTGGAAGGACATGAGCTATTTCTGACGTGCCGTATTGGCGTTGCACTCTATCCGCAGGATGCCACTGAACATGAGAAGTTAATGAAACAGGCCATGCAGGCAGTGAAGCAGGCGAAGTCTGAAGGGCAGGCTGTTCAGTTTACCTCGCCCATCGTCTCTTCAGTCGCCCCTGAATCAACGCCTGTGGCATCTTAGCAAGCGGAATAAGAAAATCGTCACTCGTGAAGCCTACCCCCTTCAAGCATTTCGAGTTGTCCGATTCGGATTGCTGAAATTCCAAAGTCGAATCTAAGACTGCAAACCAGCAACGCTACTCCCTTCCGAACGTTACACGGCTAGTCGAGCATGGCACAGTGCTCCAGCTCAACTTTCACGTTCAGGATTTCCGCGTTCAACCCGCGATATTCTTCCCACTCCGGCAATCTTTTCCTAGCCATGCCTATTCACTTCGCATTGTTCTCTCGATAACCACTGATTGACATCAATGCCATCGCGTTGTTTTTGCAGCGTCATGAGTGGTCGGTCGTTTACGCGATACATGGCATGCATGTTGCGAAGTGACCTGGCCGAGCGGCCTAATTTGGAAGAGGACCTATGAACCGAGCCGTCTACCCCATCCTTTCCGGTGCGCTGGCGCAAGAACGCCAGATGCAGGTCTTCGCCAATAATATGGCGAATGTCAATACGGCTGGATTTAAACAGGACGCCCAGGCGTTTCAGTCCGTCATGGCGCGTGTGCAGGCTGCCATACCGGCCTTCGGGCATCCAGTCGGCTTTGGTCAGCAGATCGGCGTCCGTCCGTCCGGCCCGGCCGAGCGAGTCTTTGTGGCTGCTCATGCGGTCCGCACATCATTTGAGGCAGGCCGGCTCAGAATCACCGGGAATCCTCTCGATGCAGCCATCCAGGGAAGCGGATTTTTCGAGATCAAAACTCCTCAGGGCACTCGTTATACCAGGAGCGGCATGTTCTCACTGGATTCTCAACGCCGGTTGGTCACGAATCTGGGATATCCAGTGATGGGCACAAAGGGAGAAATCAAGATCCCGCCCGGCACGGTCCAGGTGAATACGCAAGGGGCGATTGATGTTGATGGACGACCGGTCGCGACGCTCAAAGTGATGGATTTTCCCGTCGATCACATGCCGCAGAAGCATTTCGAAGGACTGTTCGCTTCGGATTCTGCCCAACCGGCGAAGAACCCGCAAGTTCAGGGGGGGCATATCGAAGAGTCGAACGTGAATTCGATCGGTGAGATGGTCAAAATGATCCAGGGCATGCGGAATTATGAGTCGTCGCAGAAGTTGATTCAGACACTGGATCATATTGCAGAAGTCTCGATCCAAGATGTCGGTCGAGTGCTGTAAAACCGTGAAGGGTATCTCGTCGCGCATTGTTCGTAAGATTCTGGCGAATGCGCTTCATGCTTCACGAACCACGAGAGACGCGGGAGGGTGTGTATGATTCGAGCGATGTGGACGGCGGCAACCGGAATGACCGCTCAGCAGATCAATGTCGACACGATTGCCCACAATCTGGCGAACGTCAATACGAACTCGTTCAAGCGCAGTCGCGCGGAATTCGCCGATTTGCTGTATCAGATCCAACGCATGCCGGGCACAAGCGCGTCGAACGTCGGTGTGTTTCCCGTCGGTATCCAGATCGGGGCGGGAGTTCGCCCCGTGACGGTAGCCAAGGAATGGATGCAGGGAAACATGCGGCAGACGAACAACGAATTGGATATGGCGATCGATGGCGCGGGGTTTTTCCAGGTCTCACGGCCGGATGGGACAGTCATGTATACCCGCAACGGTTCCTTCAAGCGTGACAACATCGGGAATTTGGTGACTGGAGACGGCGATACTCTCAATCCCGTCATCACGATCCCGTCCGGGGCATTGAAGCTCGACATCGCCCAAGATGGCACTGTCTCCGTGTTGCTACCAGGCGTCACCCAAGCGTCGCAAGTCGGGCAGATCCAATTGACCCGGTTCGACAATCCGTCCGGGCTCGTGGCGATGGGAAGCAATCTATTTCTCGACAGTTTTGCCTCCGGCCCTCCAACCCAAGGTACCGGCGGATTCTCGACGGGATTTGGAACCATCCAGCAGGGGTTTCTGGAAAGTTCCAACGTGAACCTGGCAGAGGAGATGGTCAACATGATCATTGCGCAACGCAGCTACGAAATTAACTCGAAGACCATCCAAGCCTCGGATGAAATGATGTCGATCGCCAACAATCTGAAACGGTAAGCACTGTGCAGGAGGAGTTTTTCCTATGACCCGATCTCGTTCATTCGTGCAGCCAACCCTTTTGGCCGTTCTGATTCTTACTCCCCTCATGTCGGAGGCCGCCTCTCTCAATCAGGCTCAAGTAGTACCCGACGGGGAAGCTGGTTCTGTGCACCATTCAGGCTTGAAGCGTAGCGAATCAAGGCCGACGGTTCACCATCTGCATCCGGACCAAATCCAACGAAGTATTCTGCAGGTGCTTGAACAAGAGATGGCTGGAAAGGTCCGTGCCATTCATGCTGTCGTGATGGATCCGCTCGATCCGATAAAAATCCCTTCCAGTAACATCGGCCTGCGGGTCTCTTCGAAAGGAGTTGATGAAGGACTCGGTCGCCGGGCGTTTCATGTTCAGGTCAATATGAATGGACAACCCTGGCAGACGATCGACGCCATTGCCGATGTGTCGGCGTCTATCGATGCCGTCGTCCCGACACGAGTTATTCAAATCGACAGCGTGATCGAAGCAGAGGATGTCACGGTCCATCGCGTCAAACTTACCGATTTGGACCATCAGCTAATCACTGACATAAAGGATGTCATTGGGAAGAGCGCCGCGCGTCCGTTGCTGAGCAACAACCCAATTCGCCTGGGGATGGTGAAGAAACCGTACGCAGTGCGCAAGGGGGATCGCGTGTCCATCGAAGCGAGGCACGGGGGACTCTCGATTCAGGTGGTCGGCCTGGCCAAGTCGAGTGGAGAGATAGGACAGACTGCCACGGTAGCCAATGTTGATTCAGGTAAAGAATTGCGTGCGAAGATTGTCGGACCAGGAGCCGTTCGTGTGGAATATTAAACTTGGTGATTTCCCTCTCCTTGTGCCCATGGGGGCAACCATGTTAGCGGTTGCGCTCCTGAGCTATGGCTGTGCCTCATCGTCGCCGAAAGTCGTCTCGACGCTCACGGTCCCTACCTTGCCGCCACCAAAAACGTTGGGTTCACTCTGGCAAGAAGAAAACGGTCGCGCCTACCTCTATGAAGATATGCGGGCGATGCGTGTAGGCGATATTCTGACGATCAAAATTGTTGAAAATCATAAGGGGTCGAAGTCCGCCGATACCTCGGCCGAGCGAGACTCCACTATCCAAAATAGTTTAGCCGGTAGTGCTATCGGATACATCGGTATTCCCGGTATTCGCCTCGGCGGCGAAGCCAGACGAGGGCTTGGCATTGATGGAAGCGCCTCGAGCAAATTTGGGGGCAAGGGCGCCACGAATCGTGAAGGAACTTTGACGGGAACCATTTCTGTCATCGTGACGGAAGTTCTACCCAACGGCGATCTGCGAATCGAGGGACGCCGAGAGGTCACGGTGAATAGCGAGAAGCAATTGATGACGATCGGGGGCATCGTGCGGCGGGTGGATGTCGATACGAAGAATACCGTGCTCTCCTCCGCTATCGCGGATGCGAAGATTGTGTATTCAGGTCTGGGAGTCCTGGATGATGTTCAACGCCCAGGATGGCTCGTTCGGGTGCTGGATTGGATCTCCCCATTCTAACGGTCAAGGAGGCAAGACCCATGAAATACACCATGAGACGAACTGCTGGCACCCGTTGGGATCGCATGGTCGCGATGCGATCATTGCAGTTGATGGTGATCAACGGAGTCATACGCCGTGCAGAGGTATTTCCCCATCGAAATCTTGATAAGTATGTAGATCTTGATGCGGATCCAGAGGCGGCACTGTCGTCACTGTCAGCCGTCACTCTTGATGAACAGAGTTGGTTTACCCGTGTTTCTTGTCGGCAGGCCGGATCACCTTTTACGCATGCGAGAAACGCGACATGATACGAACACGGATGAGCATCGGACTGCTGGTATTGGGGAGCCTTCTCTGGGCTATACCGGCGAATGCGGTTCGCATCAAAGACGTGGGGTCGTTCGAGGGCGTTCGGGACAACCAGTTGATCGGCTACGGTCTCGTCGTCGGTTTAGATCGAACCGGCGATCAGGTCATCGGCGGACAGTTCACGATCCAGGCCATGATGTCGATGTTGAACAAGATGGGCATCAACCTCGTAATCAATCCGATCCAGTTGTTGACGCGCAACATTGCCTCGGTCATCGTGACTGCCAAACTGCCACCCTTCGCTAAACCAGGCGCGACGGTCGATGTGCTGGTCTCCTCAATGGCCAATGCGAAAAGCCTGCAAGGTGGCACCTTGTTGCTTACTCCGCTGAAGGCTGCGAACCAACAAGTGTACGCTGTGGCGCAAGGACCGGTTTCAATCGGGGGGTTTTTGGGAGGGACGGGTGGGGCAGGTGGATCCACCGTCACCAAGAACCACCAATCTGCCGGGGTCATACCTGGTGGTGCGATCATCGAAAAAGACGCGGGCATCGAGATCGAGTCGTGGGAAACTGTTTCGGTGCTGCTGCGCCAGCCGGATTTTACGACGGCAATCCGGACGACGGAAGCGATTGATGGGGTGTTTGGAAAGGGGAGTGCGACGGCAGTGAATTCTGGACTCGTTCGGGCGTCGATCCCCGCGACATTTCGTGGTCGAGTCGTGGAGTATATTGCCGCGATCGAAGGATTGGATGTCAATGTTGACCTACCCGCGAAAGTCGTCGTGAATGAACGGACCGGCACTGTAGTCCTGGGGGAACATGTTCGTATCTCTACGTGCGCCATTTCCCATGGCAATCTGACGATTTCGGTAAAGAATACGGTCAATGTGTCGCAGCCCCCCGCTCCGTTGATTGGGTCCACTGGTGGACAGACGACTGTGACCGAAGATGTTCAAACGGAGGCGAAGGAGCAAGAGTCCAGACTGATTGTCGTAGATGAAACAGTCACGCTTGGGGAGGTGGTGCGAGCGCTGAATGCGGTCGGGGTGACCCCCAGAGACTTGGTCGCAATTCTGTCAGCCCTTCGAGCAGCCGGATCACTTCAAGCTAACCTTGATGTAATATAACTAATATACAGATATATATGATAATAACAAGGATAGACATTGTCTAGCGATATCAGAACTCTCAGCTCGATTGGTAACACGGGCGAGACTCAATTTGGCTTGTCACAAGTCCCGCAGCTACGCGCCAATGGAGGACAGGGGCAGCTGGCTGACCTCAAGGCTGCAGCCCATGAGTTCGAATCCTACTTTATCTCGAATTTATTGAAAGTGATGAGAGAAACGGTTCCAAAGGGGGCACTGGACAACAAGGGAGGGGCCTATTTTTACTCCTTTTATGACCAGGAAATCGCCAGGTTGGCTTCCGAAGCGGGAGGGATCGGCCTGGCAAGAATGATTCATGAGTACACAGAAAGAAATGCGCCCTCCCTCAAGTTTTCAGAACCGGTAGCCGATACTATAGTCGACAAGGATCATCGCTCCAGCGGCAAGGAGCTGCCGGAATGAGTTTCTAGAAGAAAGCTGAGAGGAGTCATCGTTATGCAGATATCCGGTCATGGTAAGCCAGATTATCTTGCCAAGATTCTACTCGGGATCCAAGGAACTGACGGTGTTAGTGCGAAGCCGCTGACACAGCAGGATAGACGCCAGGATCGGGTGCAGATCTCAGATCGAGCGAAGGAGATCCAGCGGATCAAGGCATTGGCCGACCAGTCGGATGCCACACGAGAAGAGCGGATCGAGCAGATCAGCCGATCAGTAGACGCCAGCATATATACGGTATCAGGGAAACATGTTGCCGACGCACTTATTCGCCAGACACTCACCGATGCGGTTCTCTGACAGGGTGCAATACAACATAGTGGGCACGTCAGAAGCGTTATCGTGTCCTCTGGTTTGTGAAGCGTGAAGCGTCCGAATCCGGACACGAACGCCGCTTCGCGAGATACGTTTCGCGATTCACGGGTGCCGAACACTATGCAGGATATCGCGACAGCCCTCCAGCAACTGGATCAGATCCTACGCCGTGAGGAAGTCCAGTGCGATGAGCTGGCTGACAATATTCAACGAGAACGACAAGCCCTTCGAACATTGACATTGACAGATATGGCTGAGGTCAATCATCAGCGAGCTGGCCTGCTGGATGAACTTCTTCTGCTCGAAACGGAAAGAACGGCGTGGGTCTTGCGGTTGGCTGATCGTTGGAATCTTGATCCCTCAGCCATATCCCTGAGCGTCATTCTGGAACGAATCGAGACTACCGAGGCACAGCGGTTGGAGACACTCTATACGAGGATGGCCGGGAAGATTCGGGCCCTTCGTCACGAGATATCGATCAATGCAGGCATCCTGAATAGCCTTCAAGTTTTCATCAGAAAGGGGTTGAACGTTGTGCGTCAGGCTACGACTCCTCTGGGGCTCTATTCAGGAGCCGGAACGCCTCATGATTGTGGCATGGATGCCTTGATGTTTCGACAGAAGGGCTAGCAGAATGCTCAAAAAATCCGCTAGCGGCGTTCTCGCATCGTTCAGATCCTCAACGTACCCCAGAGGGTACGCCTCCGGTCTTCACTCGCTACGGCCTTACCGGACTGCCTTTTTGAGCATCCTGCTAGGGCATCTTCCGATGTCACAGACATGCGGGCCATTGGATTTTCGGCAGGCCGGTGCCGTTTTTCTGCCGCCTGGTAGAGAGGCAAATGGGAATTAACAGATTGGTGGACATTGGGAAATCCGCCTTGTTCACTGCCCAGCAGGCTATTGCGGTTACCGGACACAATGTTGCGAATGTCAATACGCCGGGATTTTCCCGACAACAGGTCACTCTGGCCGAAAACAGGCCGGAGAACGGATCTCCTGGCCAGATCGGTACGGGCGTGCATGCCGAAAGTATTCGACGTGCCTTCGATTCCTTTGTCGAAGCGCAACTGCTCGCCTCGCGTGAGCGGTTGGGAGAGTTTACCGCTTCGAGCAACGCCCTGGCCCGGCTGGAGCCGATGTTCGGGGATGCCAATAATCAGGGCATCGGGGCGGGGCTCAATGAATTTTTCGGCGCGCTTCAGGATGTGGCAACCAACCCGAGCGACCTATCAGCCAGGACGGTGTTTCTCTCCAAAGCCCAGGCACTTGTAAGTCAATTCAATCAGTCCGCCGCGGCCTTGACCGATGCGCAGCAGTCCATCGACCGTCAAGTCGGGCAAACCATCACGGATGTGAACCGTCTGACCAGTCAGATTGCAGCGTTGAACACAAAGATTGCCGCCGCTGAGTCCAGTGGGCAGCAGGCCAATGACCTGCGCGATGAACGAGGAGTCGCGCTCGCCAATTTGGGAGAGTTGATCGAGGTTTCATCGATCGAAGACGCCACGGGTCAGTTGACTGTGTTGGCCGGCCGTGGACAGACTCTTGTCGATAAGGAGAGGACGTACCAGCTGGTCGGGGTCCCTGATCTCAGCAATAATGGACTGCTCAATGTGCACTATGATGCAGGAGCAGGGCCTACAACGAATCTGACGCCTGTCATTCAAAGCGGGCGGCTCAAAGGGCTCCTTGATGTTCGCGATCAAACCATCTCCTCGTTGCGGGCCTCCCTCGACACAATGGCCTCCGAACTCGTCACTCAGGTCAATCAACAGCATCGATTGGGTTTCGGATTGGATGGCTCCACCAGCCAGGACTTCTTTGTGCCGATCGGAACGACTGCCGGTACGATAGCCGTTTCGTTGACCAATGTTCGCCAGATCGCGGCGTCGTCTACTGCTGCAGGAGTTCCTGGCAACAATGCGAACGCCTTGGCTCTGGCCGGCCTCCGCAGCACAGCCTTTGCTTCACTCGGCAATGTCACCTACCAAGAGTATTACAGTACGATTGCCGGGAGCTTCGGTTCGACTGCGCAAGGTGTTGACAGCAATCTCAAGGCACAAGTGATTCTTCATGACCGATTGACGTCCCAACGGGCATCCGTCTCCGGTGTATCGATGGACGAAGAACTCGCCAACCTCCTTCAATATCAACGGAGTTTTGAGGCGGCGTCTCGTATGATCGTCGTAGCGGACGAGCTGTTTCAAACCATTTTATCCATGAAGCGATAAGACCGCTCGAACTGGCTGGGAGCCACGAGAAAAGGGAGCCTGACCATGCGAGTCTCTGATCAACAATTCTTTGGCTCGACGCTTGGAGATTTGCAGCGTACCAAGGAGCGTATCGTCCGTGTGCAGGAGCAGATTGCATCCCAGCAACGCATCGCCAAGCCTTCCGATGACCCCAACATTTTTGGACAGGCCATCCTCGAAAAGTCTGCGCTTGCCGACAACGAACAATGGATCAGGAATATTCAGTTCGGAACCGCGCGCGTCGCTGTGGCAGATCAAACCTTAGGGCAGGCGCAAAACCTGATCAGTCGTGTTCGAGAGCTGGCAGTGCAAGCGAGGAGCGATACGACATCTGCGCAAGGCCGGGTGACGATTGCTCAGGAGGTTCGTCAACTGCACCGGCAATTGATCCAACTCGCCAATACAGAAGTTGGCGGACAACCGGTGTTTGCCGGAACCAAGACCAATGCACCTCCGTTCGTCTTAGGCGTCGGAGATTCAGTTTCCTATCAAGGCAATAGTGAGAGCCAGTCCATTGCGGTCGGCCCGAAC
>DATHTZ010000187.1:0-2791 GCA_035462675.1 Nitrospiraceae bacterium
TGGGAAATGTACCGTCGCCTTGAAAGTAAAGGATGACTCGATGGAGACCATGTTTAGGGAGGGGCAGATCATTTTTGTGGATCCAGTTAGCAAGTGGAAGCCCGGAGACTATGTCATTATCCATCGCCCGGAAGGGCACCCAGAAACCACTCTCTTCAGACAAGTCGAATATATCGAAGGCCACTATATACTCCATCCCCTGAACCCAAAGTATGAAAACGTTCTATTATCGAAACAGGACAAGGTGTGGGGGAAGGTCGTCCGGTTAACAAAGAGTCTCTGAATGTATGCGTGAGAATTTTCTGGCATTGATATTGGGCTTATCCAACTACTACACGAACGTTTTACGACCGCATCGCAGTTTTGCAGCGCGTCTGAGGGCTCTGTGACCAATGATGATCCAGTGGGACCGACTGCGACGCCAGAGGAGTGAAATCAAGAGGTTCGATCATTCTTGTGGTGACCAACTGCGATTGGGTTTGATTCTGAATCGGGACCTAAATCGGGAGTGGAACCGGGATTAAAACAGGGATCAGGGTTTCTTGGTAGATAGTTCCGGTTTGAGTCCTTTTTGTTGCGTCAGGGCTGGAACCTGTAACCCTCAGATTAGAAGACCTACCCAGTACTCCTGAGACTGAGAGTGATGAGGAATGACAGACAGCGACGCTACCCCTATGGATACAGGTGATTAGGCCATTGGCTATGCGATCAGTGGTGATGGAGGTACATTGGAAACCGAGACCAAAACCGTGACCGAACCGTAGCCAAAACCAGGGGAGCCATGACAATCTTTCGTGTGGCTTTCTGCGTTGGGTTAGAACTAAGTGATTGCAACACCAGAGGACCCGGTGCGATGGTGTTGAGCCATCGTCACCGGGTCCTTGGCTAGGCCGCTATGTGAGGCTGCCGGGTTTAGTCCCGGCACCCTAACAAGCCCTCAAAGAAGTTACGGGCAGTTGGTAACGGGAGCGCCGATCGGGTTCCGCTGCTGCGGCGACAGTTTATTGCACCAGTCGGCGGGCAGGTTTTGCACCCAGCCGTTGTAGACGACCGGAACCGGCAGGACGCCCTGTCCGCCCATGCCCGCATTGCCGATCACCTTATCGTCCTGCACAGCCGACGCCTTCCCAGCTAGCAACACGCGCCCGACTATGGCGGCATCGCTCGGATCGCCGTTCCTGTCGGGATCCGGATCCACGACGATCAACGCGTTGCTGAACTTGCTCGCGACATAGGCGTAGTACCCACCCCCTGCCTTGGCGCCATATTGCACGCCATGGCAGCCTGGATCACAGGGCAACATCGCCACGACCGTGTCCGTTGTGGTCCGGCCTGGCCGAGTATCGACGACGATAATGCTGGCGGTCAAGGTATTGGCCGTGACCATATTGGTTCCGTCCGGGCTGACAGGCGTCTGAATCGGCAGGGCGCCGACAAACGTCTTGCCGGAGACCGGATCCGCCACGACCGTTCCAGTGACTGGGTCGTAGTTGGCAATCAAATTAATCGTCTTCTTCACCTGGTTGGTGGCCATATCCATGACCGTTATGGAGGAGTCAAGAAAATTGGCCACGTAATACTTGGTTGAATCCGGCATCATTCCCGTGGCGATTGGTACATGTCCCGTGGGAATTGTTTTATCGATTGCACCGCCTGGGAAATTATACACCGTCGACGTATTGAGATTTTCGTTGGGCGTCACCATCTTGTTTCCGTCAGCGCTCATCCAATGACCATGAGGATGGGTGGCGGTAAACACGTCTGCGCCCCCCGAACCCATCGGGATGTCCCGAATAAATGCATTTGGAGGGAGACCACCTGAGCCCGCCAGATCGTTAAACTCCCGTACGTTATTGTCACCGTTCTGTGCCACATGCACGAGGTCGTTGTTGGCCCTCGTCATCACATGTGAGGGGGCGTGACCCGCATTCAGTTCACGCACGAATGCGCCTGTCGTCCTATTAAACACCGTCAACCTCTCGTCGAGCCATTGGGTCTGATAGATAAACTTCTGATTTCGATCCGTCCACATGTTGTGGGGATGGTTCATATTGGTCGCTGGGAGTGCAATTTTCTTCGTCAACCCCCAGGTCGCTCCGTCGACGGCCGTCGCCGTCCCCGGCTTCGACTTCCCCGCCGTCAATTCAAACTGGGTGTCGACCCAGATTTCACCCACCGCTTGTGTTGTCGGGTTAACTAATGTACCTGTTAGATTGACCGTCCCAATCCCAAGCACCGCAGAGAGATCCGCAACATCGTGCCTGGTCCCATCCACATCGTACACAATCACCGGGACAGCCGGAAAGGCTGGTGTCCACGACGGCTTGGTGTAATCTTTCCAATTCGTCGGATCCGTGATGACAAAGAAGGTGCGCAAGAGGCGGATCGCCAAATCGCTCAAGGTCGGTACCGTAACGCCGTTGAGCAGTGTAATCTTTTTGCCGAGATCCAATCCTAAGCCCCCGTTTACTTTCGTGTTGGGATCATCCACGATGACAGCCGAGAACATGTAGACATGGATGTCACAGATGAAGACGTAGAGTCCTGGATCATTCAAGGTCACTGTGGCCACCCCTCTCCGTGCCGGGTCGCGAACATCGATGGCTGTCTTGAAGGGCATGTTTTTGGCGCCCTGGGGCCAAAGCAAGCTCACCGCCGTATGGACCGTGCTTGCTTCTCCACTATACGTGGGAAACCCGACCGTTTCTCCGGGAGCAATGACCGCGAGGGATTTCAGGAGGGGTGTCACCCCGTCTGCACGGGTGATCACAGCGGACGCAGGCACACACCC
>DATHTZ010000188.1:0-2541 GCA_035462675.1 Nitrospiraceae bacterium
ATGGGCAAAGATCCAGGCCAGGACGCTGCGGATCTTCGATTCATCCCAGGTGGAGACGATCCCTCCTGAGAGATCCATGTGGACTTCGTTGGCATTGCGAGAGGCTCCCGTTCCCAGTTTGCCGACCCCGTGACGGCCTTGATTGGTCAGCCAACAGGTGGGATAGCCACGAAAACCCGTCGTCGTCTCGAACCACTCTCCTCCGACGACAGGGCCGATGTCGTCGACCGTGGCCTGAGGGACGGTGAAGGCCAGCCAATCGAGGGTGGCGGTAAAGATGTTCTTCTCCATGAACGGTTCTCCTGTTCCTTTGCGATACAAGCCCCCGTCTTACAAGCCCCCGTCTTACCAATCGGGGGCCTTGGGGCTGGGCGCGCCGCCGGCCTTGGCCGGCGATCGCGCGCCGCGTGGGCGTGCGATCCTCGACAACCGTTTGGACAAAAGGATTCGCTGGATGCATTCCAGGTCGAAGGCAGCATGTTTGTTGATACGATAGGCAGGGATTTCCCCACCCAGTACGCTCATCGAAATGTGCACACTCACACCCAATTCCTGCTCGACTTCCTTCACCGACACCAACATGCGCTCATCCTTCTTCTCTCGTTCATCTCTGTGCCTCACGGTACTGACCATACCGTTTTGCATGGAGGATGGGAATTAGTCAGATATATCCAGATGTGACCATATGTATCCAGATGCAACAGCGAGAGAGCAAACAGACAACTGAATGGGAATCTCTCGCTTCGACAGGCCCACTGCGTCGACGTCAGGCGCATGCCCAATTCCTCTGGCAACTTCTTCATCGTGAGCCACTCTTCTTCATGCGCCGTCCTTTCTACGGGTATCGCTCACACAAGGCTGACCTTACCGGCTGGAGCGAGTGAATAGAATCAGGCAGTTTGCGGCAGCGTACGGCAGTTGAGGGCAGTTGATGCATCGAAGTTCCGCTGCCCATTCCTTCACCGTGAGACACTCCATCGGTCATGCTCCCGTCCTTTTCCCCATGCTGCTCAGCAAAGTATTGACCATACCGGTGTGTGATGATGATGGGAAGTACCCTACTTAGGCCTGCTTGGGACAGTTAAAGACTATTGAGGACAATGATCACGCCCACACCGCAAGCGAGAGGGCCTGTCAACTTAGAGGATACAAATACTGTACTCAACGAGGACACGTGCGACGATGATAAGACGGGACAGCGAAGGCGTGCATATAAAAAGCCGTTCGGCGTGGTCATTCTACGGCTACACCACCAAGAAGGGCCTCACTCCACCTGGGTAAAACGAAGTGGCAAAACTACGCAAATCCGCTCTAGGAGAGGTAAGCTGAGCTGGGTCTGCGCCACACTGAGTCACATCGCCGCCACTTTGTCATAGTACTGCTGATCTTCTCTGAAGCCCCCATGCCCTTCCCCGATGGAGGCCAACGTGTCGACTACCTCGATGCTCCGAAGATACTTCACCATCTTGTAGCCGGTTTTCGTTTCGATTCGCAGGCGACAGGGAGCCCCATGGGGAATCGGGAGATGATATGGGCAGATAGACAGGCTTAATTATATGATAGGGTAGGCAAGATGAGACTCACGATGGTACCTAAGGCGGCGAGCAGCGAGCTTGGCAGTGTAAAATCGTTATTCATGAAGCGGTTGACCAAAGTTCGAGCCACCTCCTGCTGCATGCTAAGGAGAGACACTGCTAAAGTCCGGATACGATTTTGATCCAGGTGTGTATGCTTTCGCCACTTCGTTGTCCTCGTCAGGTGCACAGAGCTTAAGGGCGAGCTCTGCTGGGTGAGGTGTCCTTCCCCTTGCCAGTCCAAACGATCCCGGTGACAAGTCTAATTCCTGACGCACTTCCATCGGTAGTTTTGAGCTGTCGTCATCAAGGAAGTCGGTATCCCAAAAGAAACGATCGATGACGCCGTCAAAATCAATCAATTCGATTCCATATTTCTCCCTCATTACACCCAACGGCTTATCATTGAAGAGACTGCAATACAAATATAGACACTTATACAATAACAGCCAGTGGTAATCAGTCGGTTGGTACAATTCTGCAGCGTGAATGCCCGTTGCAATGCACGGAGCTGCTCTTTTGCCTTTTGTGCCGTGGAGAATTGACTGCTGCGGGGCATATCGACAGCAAATGATTGGCCTTGATCACTCGACTCCTCCATGTCAATCCCGTAGATCATGTGTTCGAGGGCGTCATCGAGTAGATCGAGAAAAATAGTGTCTGGGTGTTTTTTAAAGCGAAGCATAGAGGTTGATGAGTTTGGAAGTTTCCATCATGTTTCGCTTCCGGGTTCACGCGTCGAGGAGGCGTCGGGGACTTCACTTGGCCCGTTGAACAACTCTTTGCTCGATCCACCGATTGAACACGGGTAAGACCACAAGGGTGAAGCTATGTGGAAATAGCAGACTGCTGCGTTGACACAGATGCCCATTCTTCCTGCGGCTCGTAGCGAACAAACTGGCCGGTCCGGATGTCCAAGACGATCAGGTGCAGCCACCTATTGTCGAAGAGTTTCTGGAGCGGACGG
>DATHTZ010000189.1:0-2890 GCA_035462675.1 Nitrospiraceae bacterium
GGGGTAACAAGACAAAATGGTGCTGTACCTGAAGGAGCTTTGTCTTCTTTTTGATTTATTTTACATTCGCCCTCACTACCAGCAGCTCGAAGACATTCATTGAGGTCATTGTAATCACACACTTTCCCCCAAGCGAAAACGGCACAGTAAGGGCCTGCAATGGCACCGCTGGTAGTAAGAGCCAATAAAAGTGAACTGATTATTATTATCTTCGTAGGCATGTACATCCTCTTTCTAAGTCTCAGCTGGCACTAGAGGCGAATCGAGAAGGGCATAAGGGCCTCGCAGGGAGGCGTATTGTAGGAGGGTTTCGAACGAAGGCGCAAGACCTTCAGGCTCGGAAGTCCCTCGCTGCAACTTCGTCATGGCGTAGCTTGTCAGGGAGCGAGGAGGGTGCAGGATGCCTCAGTGCAGGGCAGAGTATTTCAGCGCACGGTAGAGTGCCTCGACGTGCGTCAAGAATAGATTTTTTATATGTGAACTGCCAAACTCCCACACCTTGAGAGCGTTGGCGAGAATACTGACGACCGCAGCAGTAACGATGATGGCTGAAAGGTCCATGTTGTTAGGCTCAAGAACCGAGGGGGGGATGGCGCAGGCTGTTCCCCTCCTGAGTCTCAATCATGTTCGATTAGCTCATCCACCTTCTTCAACGCAATTCTTATGAGAAATTCTGGGTGACCTTCAACCGGCCCAGAGAGTTCAAATTCCTTGTCGTTTACGATTACTTGGCCGTTGAGTATAAGCTTAAAGTTGTCCAGTGGGCCAAAGACCGAATTATGGAGTGTGGAATACTTAACAACCTCTATCGTTCCTGAAATCAGATTCCGCTCATCCAATTTGTATTTCCCTCGGTAGTAGTGTGACGCGTCTCCCCCATGGACTGCGTTGCCCGAGAAAACGGCGACACCATAGCCGCCCACGTTTTGGTTCGATGCGAACGTTACTGAGAAGATTCCTGAAATCATGATGGGTCCTCCTCCTGAGGACCGAGTGTGCATGCACAAAAAAGGAATGTCAAACGCTGGCGGATGGTCGAAAGTTGGACCTTGTTCACCTCTCCGTTGATGACGCCACGGGAGAAACGATACAATTTCCTCCTATGGCTCTCGCGCTCTCCCCGTTGATTCGCTTCGGTACCTCCGCTTGGATCATGAGGGATGACAGGGCCAGGTCTATGCCCGGCAGGCTAGTAGCGGGTGTCAGGGTTGCGGGAATCTGGAGTTGCGGAACGTCACGACGTAGAGAGGCATTGCGCGATTACTTCTTGCCGCAAGCAACTTTCCATAGTTCTTGACCAACACTCATAGGTGTAACTGGATTCCACTTTTGTTCCACTGAACCGCTATAAACCTCCGCACCGTGTCCCATATTCCCAGAGAACTTCGTATACGCAAGCGCCCGACTCCGATCTTCTGCACAGTCATATGTTTGCTGCGCCTTGATAGATAAGTACGAGTTGCCCCCTACGGTTTGTGTAGTCTTTAAGTCGAATAAAGACCACATCTTCACCAGATCGCCTTTGCGATGAATGGTGTCTGGATCAGCGTATGCAATCACTCCTGCCATCTTGTTAGCACTCACCTCGACCCACTCCGCGTATGCAGCTCCACCACTCAATACCAAGAGCATAATCAGAATCAGTCGTGTCATTCGAGAATGGCTCCTGAGAGATCATCATCGGGACATCTTAAGTGTGCTCCCGTTTGTGGTAGCGGTCAAATGATACCTGGATTGTCGTCGCGGCACCTTGTGAGGGTCTTGGCTAGTCGCTACGGCGCGTGCATCGAATATCAGTGGGTCTACTGCGAGGGCGACCCGGCAATGTTCTCCGCACTTCGGCAGCCTCCCCATGCTGCGACTGAGACGAGGAAAGCCGAGACGCCCAAGACAACCGAACGAGGCTCTTCTAGGCCGGCCCAAACTGAAAGGCTCTGGAAGCGAAAACGCTTTGGAAATGGGGGGATTTTGGAGATGGAAAAAGATTCCTTCAAATGAGTCAACTATGCGAATCTGCATTAAAACTCTATCCTGCTTGCTCATCTTAATCGAGTCATTCAGGTAACATCAAACTGGCGCTTCTGAGTGCAGTTTTCATGGAGTTCAGGGGGACCACTAACTAAACGAGGAAGGGAAAGTCGTAGGGCTGATCTCCTCCGGTATCATCGGACAGGCTGGGTTTAATTTTGCCATACGCAAATGAACAGCCGCGAAGCAACAGGATGTGATTTACAAGACGAAGCTTCTCACGGGCGAAATTCCAAGCCCTAAGAAGGTCCGTGCTGAATCTGTCACGTTCCGCCAATGGGCGAAACAGTATCTTGGCCTCGAACCAGTCAAGAGACTTAAGGGCTATGCCATTCGGAAGCTCTACGTTGAAAATCTTGTGCGTTTCTTTGGGGGACAAGTCTCTGGGTGCGATCACGCCTGAAGATGTTACGGCGTATAGAGCTCAACGCGTGCAATACAAGAGAATTCGATGTGTTCAGTGTCGGGCAATGGTGACACGGGAAGCGTGCTCCTCTTGCGGATGGAAACGGGAGGATTGTGGCGTCGCAGCTTCAATCCAAACCATCAACCATGATCACATGACGTTGACTCACATGCTTAACGTGGCCCGCAGTCCGCAATTTCGCCTTGTCACAGACAACCCGGCTGCTCATGTGCCAAAGCCAAACCCGCAGAATGAACGGGACCGGATTGCAACTGCTGAGGAATGGGAGCGCCTCAAGGCTACCCTTGCCCCACACCTGCGGAAGCTGTTGGCTGTTGCCTATGATGTGGGACCGCGACGCGGAGAACTGCTGAACTTGGAATGGTCTGACGTAGACATGCGCCGAAAGGAGTTCACGTTGCGTCGGACCAAGAACGGCGAGGTTCGCCTCGTACC
>DATHTZ010000190.1:0-3156 GCA_035462675.1 Nitrospiraceae bacterium
CCTCCAGGGTCAGCTCCGTTCCCTGCCGAAGATCGAGTATCCGTTCCTTGGGGTCAATCGGCGGCGCCTCAGTGTGGATGAGCGCCCAACAACGATCGAACATGGTGGCTCGAAGTGCCGGAGAGACATTGCATGTCGTAAGATCAGCCGTGCAGAGAGCCGACACGAACAACACGAATTGCAAATCCGGCATCCTGGGATTCTGAATATCCAACGACGGCATGGCCGTGCATTATCGATGGCGACCGGCACGGAGTCAACGGGTCCCCTGTTCCCATCTCCCAGCAGAGCGTTGCGAATGAAGACGAGGAGTGTCCGACCATGATCACTATTTCCCTGATGGGTCACCTGCAAACAGCCGACGGCGAACGGGACCTTGCCTGTGAGGTTCCGTCTCCCATGTCTGTTCGCCGAGTCATCCAGCGGCAGGGCGTTCAGTTACGCCATCTTCTCCAACTGATTCGCGAGAAGAAAGTGCTGGTAACCATCAATAAGAAGATCGCCAGTGAAGACTCATTGGTTCAGGATGGTGACGCCATCAAGCTCGTCGGGCATGACGGGATGGGAGGGACAGGACTCGGCCCGTCACTCTAGCCCGCATTATTCATGACGGTTCGTCGCGAACGCGTGCAGACGCGAAGCGAGACGGGCACTCGGAGGCGTGAAGCCCTGAGGCGTACTCGTGCAGTATGTCGAAGGGCTGAACGGCGAGACTGCCCGTCACAGCCGTGTATCCACGCTTGCAGCAGAAGCTTCATGAATCATGCGGGTTAAGTTCTTTCCTGGCCAATGAACGCATCATGACCGGATCGTTGTAGGCCACTTCACTGAGCGCATCCATCATATGCAAGCCCTTGGTCACCGCTAATTCTTTTGCCTTCATAGAGTTCTTCGCGCTGAACCGCGCCACTGCCGGCTGACCGTTCACAATCTGACAAGCCAAAATCTCTCCGTTCACTTCCAACATGCCTCCCTGCTCGACCAACGTCTTGGCCTGCGCCGACGTAATGCCATGGAGCTGGGCGAACTCCTCCACTCCTCCCGTCTCAACCAAACGTCCATCCGGCATGATGCAGAGTCGCTTGAAATGCGGAGACCAATCCTTGCGGAAGTCGATATACTTGATGTCTCCGCCTTTTGCGACCGCGCGATCCAATGTTCGGTAGTCGAGCCCCAGATTCTTCTGGTTGAGTTTCGACTTCAATTCCTCCGGTAACGTCTTGTGAAACACCATGGCCGCCACCTCATCGAGCGAAATCCCTCGCGCGTGCGCCAACTGCTCTGCCTCGGCAAATTGCATAAGATCCAAGGTCCAGGTCTGCTTGGGAACCTCACCGGTCGGATCAATCCGACAGGCAAACAATCCCCGCGTCAAAATCCCGCCGACCTGCGGATACACATACACTCCACCTTCGGTCAGCAGCTTGGTCATCTTCTCCAGCGGAACCTCGTAGCTTTCCGATAAGACTTTGGCATGCGCAGCCAGATCTTCCTGGAACGTCATCGCACAGGACGTCACATTCCCCGGCGCGTCGAACTCAGAATAATCCTCGATGATGTTATAGAGGATCGTGGGCTTTAGTTTCTCGGTTTTCTTCTTTATTTTAAACATGAACTACTTGCATTCAATACATTGAAATAATTGAGTTATATCTATTTATTTATATGATAATACGGCGGCAAGGTCATGAGTCTTCCATCTTCCACCGGACCACCAATCGTGAAGTGATACAACGATTGGAAACTCAACCCCTTTACCGCTATGATCTCATGCACCGGGTCATCGAAGAAACATCCGATTCCGGTTGCCCTCACGCCTGCTGCCTCGGCTTCTAGGTACAGCACCTGCCCCAGTAACCCCGATTCCCAGAATAGACGTGGATACCACCAGGCTCCTCCTTCCCGCAAGCGCCCCTCGAACTCAGCCATCATGCCGAACGTGAATGCGCTGTCTCCGGCAATATCCTGATGGCAACTTACTTGAATGGCCAGTTTCTTCGCATCACCTTCAAGCAGCCAGTGGAGTGGCACATCCTCCGGACAACCAGGAGCCGGAGTCCAGATCAGTTCCGGGTTCATCGATTGCTGGATGAACAGCAACTTCCGTGGATCACGGACCAGAAAATACAGCCCTGGCGTGAGGCCATCAACGCGATGGATAAAGAGCAGTAAATGAATCGCCGACTCGTGGGGCCAGACATCCCAAGGCATCGGGCGATCCAATTGCGGCCGATCCGCGCGAGGCATCACCCGCTCCATCATGCGAAAGAACGTCGCCGCTGAGATTGATGTGTTGCCATCGAACGACACGGCACTTCGGCGTTGACGAATGATCTGACCCGCTGAAAACTGGTGAGAGGTCAGGGGTGAGGGGTGAGGAGCTTCCTGAAACTGGGAATCCGGCAATGAAACGATCAATTGCTGAGCCTGCATCTTCCATGAAGCCTTAGCTGCCTCATCAATAATCTCCCACTGCACTCCATGCTCGCCACTCAACCGATTGGCCTTCCCATGCCATGTGCATTCAGCGACATCCTTGACCACCGCTGGATCAATGAACAGCGGAATCTCTGCCATCTTCCCACGTTTCACGCCTAACGTTTCACCCTTCACATCGCCAAGAGGCCATATCACCGCCAGACAGTCTGGATGTTCTGGTTCAACCTCTGCAAAGTCCTCCACCCTATTGGTCCCCAACAAGAGCGCGACAGTCTCCTGTGACGTGCTATCCAGCAACGCCATGTTCCATCCGAGCGTCGCCGCGGCAATCCGCGCTGAGCCGATCGCATGGCCGACATCATGGTTGCAGTAACGGAACGCTCGCTCTCCATACTTCCAGGCCTCTCGCCAATGGACCGAAGTCAGGCCGAAAAGAAATGCACCGGAAGGAAAGGGAGCCAGCAGCCGAGCGATCTGTTCAGCGGGAAATTCGGCGCGTAACTCCAATCCATGCTCTTTGGGCGCATAGTGATAGAGCCCCGGGGTCAGTTCAAGTCCCTCGATCCGCGGTAAAACCAAGTAGCCTTCAGTCGGATGCAAATTTCCCGACGAGGGATTACTCCGTAGCGACCACTCCGACTCCCCTGCTTTCTTCCAGGCCGACAACGCGAGGGCAAACTCGAAAAACCGAGAAAGAGCCCGCACCGTGACAGGCTG
>DATHTZ010000191.1:0-1877 GCA_035462675.1 Nitrospiraceae bacterium
CAGGAGAATATGCATGCCCTTGTCGATCTTTGGCGACTTGCCGCTCGCGCTTATCACCTGGCGAAAAAGGACGATGACGCGCACCGCTGCAAAGCCGCGGCAGCCGAGTGTTTGGTCGCTGAAGCGGAGAATACGCAATCGGCTGTCCTTGCGTCGCACCACCTGAGTGCCGCGATTGCAGAGTTCCACGGAATTCCGAGAAAAAAGCGGTCTTCTCCCGATCGTGTGGGTAAAAACGGGCTAATTTTCGCGAGTTGATAGCGATTCTAAAGGCTTTCTTGTTAACTTGACTGTCACCAGTTAACGGCATGTTGGGCGCATGCCAAAATCAATCAAGACGAAACGCCTACGGGACAGCTACCGCTTCCCCAGATTCCACCCTGCTCTCACCGTTAGAGGGCTGTTTGGTGATCCCTACGCTCGGGTGATCCGACTGACCCGTCGCTCAAAAAAACGACGTGCGGAGTTTGTGGCCGGGTACGGAGCGGTTGGTATGACAGTAAATTGCGCCGTGTCCGAGATCTGCCGTCTGGAGGTTCGCGCATCTTCCTTGAGTTCCACAACCGTCGGGTCGACTGCAGGAGCTGCCGAGGAGTGAAGCAAGAGAGGCTTGACTGGCTGGCTGATAATCCGTTCTACACCAAACGCTTTGCTTTCCACATTGGCCGTCGCTGCAGACACTCGACGATTCGGGATGTGGCCCGGGAACACCTTCTCGATTGGAAGACCGTCAAAGCACTCGAGATGCAATACATGCGCGAGCAGATCAAGCGCGCTGGTCAGCCCAGGCCGAAGGTCATTGGCGTTGACGAGATATCAATCCGCAAGGGCCAGACCTACCGTATCGTTGTGAGCGATCTCGATCGGCGACGCGCGATCTGGTTTGGGGGCAAAGACCGTTCCGAGGAGAGCATGGATGGGTTCTTCGCATTTTTGGGCGAGAGGCGCTGCAAAAGGCTTCGTCTGGCAGTGATGGATATGTGGAAACCGTTCCTGAAGTCGACCAACAAGAAGGCTCCCCAGGCCGCCATTCTATTCGATAAGTTCCACATTCTGAGACATCTGGGAGACGCGCTCGACAAGGTAAGAAAGCAAGAATACGCCACGCTTGACGGGGAGAAACGCAAGTTCATCAAAGGCCAGAAGTATGCACTCCTTTCCCACAAGGAGAACCTGGAGGGCAACGCTCGAAAAAACCTTAAGATTCTGCTGGCTGCCAACAAGCGGCTCAATACCGCCTACGTGCTGAAGGAGTCCTTTGGCCAGCTTTGGGACTACAACAGGCAGGCCTGGGCGCGAAAGTTCTTCGAGAACTGGCGCGATCAACTCAAATGGCAGCGCCTCAAACCATATGAGAAGTTTGCCGCGATGATCGACGCCCATTGGGACGGGATCGCTGCCTATTGCAAGCCGGAAAACAAAGTGCCACTGGGCTTTGTCGAAGGTCTAAACAACAAGATCCGCGTGTTCCAGCGCAGGGCTTACGGGTTACGTGATGAGGAATACCTCAGACTCAAAGTACTCAGCTGCATGCTGCCGGAAATTTAACAAAATGAGCCTGCTTACAAAAGCAGGACAACCGCGCGACGATGAAGTCCAGCGACAATCCGCCAAAGATCTCATGGGGGACCAAACTCCCCTCTAGCCTATGCCTGTCAAGTCCAACGCCGCCGGAGGCGGTGGCCTGAAAGGCCAGACTTTACAGGCATAGGATCGAGGGGAGACAATCGGGCGACAGATTACCTGCAGAATAATCAGTCAACCTTGGCTCCCGTATTAGTCCTGTCGGCCCGCGCACTCGTCACGTCGCGGAGCGACAACCAACAGGGATCACGTCTCAGCCAAGGTGTCGTCGTCAAACACCGCCATCACGTCCG
>DATHTZ010000192.1:0-2647 GCA_035462675.1 Nitrospiraceae bacterium
TTACCCTTCGCGAGGTGGCGGCTGGGAGGTTGACACCCATCGCACAGTCTGAAGCATAGTGATCATACCGCCGGAAATTTCCTCGGTGTGGTCAAAATTGATCAGAGAGCATGACTCCGGAGAGGGTACAGTTATTGGTATACGTTTTTTACATCTAGCCTAGGAGGCTCTCATGGTATCTATTCCCAAAGTCGTCGGTGTCCTGTCGTGTAGTTTCCTGCTCTGCCTAGGTCTGTCCCATGTCGTACAGGCAGGTAAGGCGGTTTCAACGACAGACGAAATGAAAGCTGACCAATCTGATCGTAGGCAAGGCGGTCAGGAGTCTGGTGAAAAACAAATGAGCGATGAGATGAAGGGTGACCAGTCAAAAGACGGTAAAATGATCAAGGGCGATGTGTTGCGTGTCGAAGGGGATAACTATTTCGTCAAGGGGCAGGACGGTAAGGAAGTGCGCATGCATATCGACAAAACCACTCAGAAAATCGGAAGCTTTAAGCAGGGTGATCGTATTGAGGCGAAGGTGAACGATAAGAATCAGGCGCTATCGATTCGCTCGGCCCGAGGAACTGATGCCGGTAACGGAAAGGAAACCGGTCGCGATTCGCTCCACGAAACTGATGCCGATCACGGGAAATGACGTCGGCCGTATGAACGACTCCACCCTTGAGGGGGGTCGTGACATTTTCGGGCATGCCACAGTGTTCTGACGAAGCCAAGAATCTTCCTGCGATTGTCTTGCCGGTTTTGAACCGATGACGTAGGTATGCTCTGCTATTCCATATGGTGGTAAATAAGGAGGACGTATGATCAAGGTTACATTATCAATGCTCACATTAGTGATACTGGGTTTTGGAGCGGGGATAGTTGGTGCCGCTGATCCGATGTCGGACAAAGAGGCCAAACCGACGTTGGGGGAGCGCTTCACTAAAGACACAATAAAAGGCACACTGATGAAGATGGATGGCGAATATTATTCGATTAAGGATACGGATGGTAAAGAGAGCAAGATTCACGTCGATAAGAGCACGAAACTGGATAAGGTAGTGGTAGGAGACAAGGTCAAAGCGTATATCACGGACCGGGGGCATGCCACGACGCTTCAGCGCGATGAGTAATCTAGTAATGTCGTGAAGCACAGAGCGATTATCTGTCACGGCTTCCGTTGCGCGCGAGGTCCGGCTTCTATACGGGACAAAGGATGGCTCCGTTCCCATCCATAGCGGATTTCATAGAACGACGCACACAACCATTCAGGAGAAGGTTATGAAAACGAAACCGACGCAAGAAACCGGCTTGAGTGAGTAAGGGATCGGAGAAGCCATCAAGGAAGGGGCTATTACCAAGCAATATTGGGCCGATCCGAAGACAATCGTGAGCGCGTTAAACCGCTTACGCTCAACCGAGATCACCAGCTACCTGCAATACAAACAACATGGGTATATGGCGGTCTCCCTCTTATCCCCTGGCCTCAAGACCGAATTCGAGGCGCACGCATTACAGGAATTGCAGCATGCCGATACACTGGCAAATCGCATTCAGCAGTTAGGCGGCGTCCCTGTGTTTGATCTTCAGGAACTCGCGGGGAAAGCCGCATCCATCGGCGTCCACCCTGAGCAAGGAACGACGCTCGTCCAAATGGTAGGCGAAAATCTCATGCTCGAACGCCGACAAGTGGAGGCGTACAGCGCGCTCATTCGAGAGATTGGGGACAAGGATCTGGTCACCCGACAATTGCTACTCGACATTCTGCAAACGACGGAGCAGCATGCCAGCGACTTAGCGGACTTCTTAAAACGCTCAAGCGAGACTCGTGGGTAGGATGTGACGAGTCTCGCTACACTGCTTGCGGCAGCCTAGCCGTCGGGGAAAGGAGCAGTCATGAGACGCGGAATGATCGAGTTGCTGGTATTGCCGGCACTATTGCTTCAGGGCCCTATCATCAACCTTGCCAACACCATGGAGACAAACCAGTCCCCCCAGCCTTCACCGCGCCCGACAGATCCTCTCCCCAAACCTACCTCCCCGTCACCGGGGCCCCCTGAGCCGAAATTGCCGAACCAGATTTTGCCCTGCACCGAGGAGACATGATGACCATAAAGATTATCGGTCTGCTCGCCGTGCTACTTTGTGTTCCTGCATTGGCCACGACAATGGCAGCGTCGCCTGAGCCTACGGGCAAGGATTCGTATGTCGTCGCCGCGACGCTCGAGGAACTCGATTTGTCCACGATGAGCGGAAAGATTAAAACAGATCTAGAACAGACGGTCGCATTCACGATACAGAGTCCGGACTTGTTTAAGGGACTGTCGGTAGGAGAACGCATCGCAATCCGTCTGGATGATCAAGGGCGAGTGGTCAAAGTTATGGCAACGACTCTTCCGGAACTGCCAATCCCTGAGAAGTAAGGCGATCAACCCCAGCTTATTCTGACCCGATTCTCTTCCCACCGCCTGTTTTCGATCGCATCATCCCAACGAATCGATTCGAAGGTCTTTGCGGCGAAGCTAACGAGGGCATCGTCTTGTACGGTATAGCTGATCTCGATAGGGTTGCAGCAGACTTCACAGTCTTCGATGTAGGTGTGACGGTTAACTGTGAGGTCTAGGACCATTGAAATCTCTTCTCCACAAGTGGGGCAGGGGAAGGT
>DATHTZ010000193.1:0-9915 GCA_035462675.1 Nitrospiraceae bacterium
GTGTAGCCACCCATACAAACAGACGCCACGTATTCACCGATCGTCGTAAACGCGACAGCCACGGCAACCTGCAATCGTATATCTCTCGTCTCACCGCGCAAGAACCCAATCAGACATCCCAACGCGATACACCCTAGGGCATACTGTTTCCATACACTCCCGCTTACTTCAAACGCCATACAGATCGCTACAGAGGCAAACGTGACCGCCGCTATGATGTAATCCCGTTTCCTATGGGCATAGGCGGTATCAATCTCTGGGAAATGGCGTAGCAGACTCGACCTCATTGAATTTCAACCCTCATGAATCTGTTACTTACACTCAATTGTTCTACCACTCGGAGCGCGATAGGAAACAGGGCCCACCATAGAATACATCAGATACCACAGGTAGAGACTTCAGATTCTCCTGTGGCCGAAATCTACCCTGTAGTCGGTCTCACGTCAACTCAACTGGAATCAGTCGAAACCACGAGTCACTCGGCTACGGTGGCTTTACGTGCGCGCGAGAATACCCCTTGCGTTCAGACGATGAAGAACGAGCCACATGTCAGACAGAAGATACAGGATTGTTGCTAAATAAGAGGTTGGCGGGAGCACTGCCGTTGTATGCAGCCTCCCGCCAAGGATGACGAAGATAGGATAACAATTCGAGAAGAGAACTCTGTGGATCAGTCTTTCTCTTTCTTCTCTTCCTTCAACACCATCTTCCCTTGAGCTAGGCTGGCAGTAAGGTCATGCTCAGGGACCTTCTTATGCACCAGGTTCTGATGGCAATCGATACAGGTTGCGCCCTCCGTTTCCATCTTCTTATGTGCCGCCTTAGCCGAGGCCCCCGGGGGCTTCGTATTCTTGTGGCAAGCCCGACAGGTCATGCTGTCCCAGCCCTTCAGTTTCATGCGTGCCCTGTAGGCCGCCGCCGGCCGATGCTCGTTGAATTTCTCGATCGTAGAATAGTCAACGGTGAATTCATCTATCAAGAACGGCACTCCATCCATCACGTGCGTCCACACCGCCAGATGGAAGTTGGCCAAGCCCTGGGGGACATGGCAGTCCTTGCAACCTGGGTCGGCACCAAGGGCTCCCCAGTGCGAAGATTTTTTTAGCTCCTCATACGGATAGGTTTCCGAATGGCAACTCACGCAGAACTCGGTCCTAGATATGGCGGCTTCGCCGCCGAATACCACGACAATCGATCCGACCGCAATCACTGCGCCGAGAATCAGGGCACCGACCGATACCCTCCCCCACTCTGCCATTACTCCTCCTTGCCTATCTCAGCTGGCTTGGCATCCTTTTGGAACTCCTCATGAAACTTCGGGGTAGGAGGACCATCAAATGTGCCCACTAGTTTGAAGTGTTCATGCATGGCCTTGTTGTTACGCACCATCTTTTCAAAATCGAACGTATACTTCTTGTCTACCGTGGGCGTAAACGGCGTGTATGGTTTCTTGGTGCCCTTCCACCCGGAGCCCTCGTAGTTCAGATGGCAGGCGCTGCACTTTTCAATAAACTCAAATTCTTGTCCGGCTTCCGCGAGGGACTCGCGCGGGGTGACCTTTTTCGATTTTTCAAAGGCCTCGCCCCCCTTGCGATGAACTTTGCGATAGTCGGTACCTGCACCATGGCAGGACTCACAACCCACACCAATCAAGAACTTGTCCGGCTCCGTAATTTCATACCCACCTTCCGACCCGAACCCAGTCACGTGGCAACCAATACAGTCCTTGTCTTTAGTAAAGTCCTTCTTAGGGTCGAGTTTCGCCTTGACCATGGCTTTGTTCTTGTCTTTGTCCCTGTCGGCTTTGAGCGAGTCAACAGCTTTGGCGTGAGCGGTCTTGAGCCATGAGTCGGCCTCACTTTTGTGACAATTACTGCATTTCTTCCGCCCCTCAAATGCGGTTTCGGCGGCAGCGGTTCCGACTAAGACAGCGAACAATGCCACAGCGGCAAGTGCGAAAGTCATGGGATGCTTCACGGGGTATCTCCTTTCTAGAAAACTATTCGTGGTCAGACTATAAAAAATATTCCTGTAGCTATACTGTATCGTCGGTTGAAAAGAATTACAAGACTAGGCAGTTCCACCTCAGCCATATTAAGAGGGTCAGCTACTAGACAGATGGAATCTTGTACACCCAATAGCCACCGTATTGATAGACGAGTTTCAGATCCTGAAACTCAAGAGGATTCGACGTCGTAAAGGGTAGCATCTTCGCGAGCAGGGTGTTGCCACTTTTATCATCGGTCAGGAAATACGCGCGCACCAAGTTCTCCGAGAGCCCATGCACCGAGTAAGCGCTGTGGTTGTTCTCGGCCATCCAGCGCTTCACCAACCCGCTCAGCCCATGCACATTACCGCCCTGCAAGGGAAAGTCTTTATAGGCTGCACCGAGTCGGTCCGGACGCATCAGGCTAAGCTTATAGAGATCTGAGAGGTGAACCGCAACATAGGTCTCGCCCCCACCGGTTAGCTCTCGCAACATGGCGGCACCCTCTTTCGGATTCGCCACCAATGCATCGGCGAAGCGTGTGAATTTCTGGCTCTCTTCAGCGCTCGCCGACGCACCCCAGAACTCGCGCTCGTACTTTTCTATCGCTCCACTCTTACCACGCCAGAGCGACGGTACTATATGGGGTTCGCCAAGATGCGAAACAAACACCGTCTGGTACCCCGTCAAAAGTCTAATCTGACGCGAGGTATCCCACCAAGCAAGGATGGTGGCATCCTTTGGAACATGTTTCGCAATTGCTGATGCTAATGCGGTCAACTCGGAAAGCTTGCCATCGACGAAGACTACAGGTTCGCCGCTACGGTTTTCCCAGTCAAGCATGACGGACCTGGTATTGCCGCGTCGTGCAAGATACGCCACAGCCAGCGGTTGATCTACGCCATCAACGATGATCTCGTGCTTACTGATACTGAGATCGGTCCAGGCACCGAGCCCAAGTTTATCGAATTTTTCTATGCCACCCTCTTCCACCAGCTTGTACCGATAGGGTGCCTGTGCTGGAGCAAGCCACAGGTATGCGAGCCAGCTGAGCATAATAAAACCTCCCGCCACCAGGGTTATTCCCAGCGACGGGAGGATTCTATTGCTTGGTCGAGTCAGCGCTCCTTCCATAGTCTGCGCTGCCGCCCGGTGTTACCGCCCGTTCTTCTTGCGTCTGCTCCATCCGGCGAGCGCGAGCGTACCGGTCAACAGCATACCGCCTCCAACACTGCCGAGTGTGATCTTCCCATCTGTGCCGTCGAAGTCAAGCAGGCTTGTCTTGTTTCCCTCAAGCTTGGCCACCCGCTCCTGCAATGCCATCTTCTCCTTGAGCTTGGTGTCCTCATCCATGATTTCGACATAAGCACGGTTCAACGCCGCCCAACCAACGGTATAGGTGTACCCCCAATGTTGGTGGGCGAGACTTACGTGCAGCTGCACAAGATGGTCCTCAGCCATTTCGAAGAGCTTGAGCTCGATGGCTGCCGGGTTGTTGCCCTTCGACCAGTAGATCTGGAAGAATTGCTCAAATCCTTCAGGAACGGGTTTCGGAGGTAGTGGCCGGTTAGTCTTCTGGCCTGTGAGGAGACCGGCTTCATACTGCTTGTGGACTACGTCATGCGCCTCGTCGTATTTATCAAGCCCTGAGTAGGTCCCATTGTCCATAAATTCCAGGTAGGCACGAGCGTAACGCTCTGAGTGGCACTGAGTGCAGGTCTTGACCCATGAATCCAGTCGCTTATCGGCCCAGTCAGTCTTGATGTTTTCTCTGATACCTGGCACGAAGGGATAGTTGGCCCAGCGGACCTTCCGCACGACATTGTGAGAGAACTTACCGTTATACTCCATGTGGCAGCTCTGGCAGGTGGGAGCGTCCTGCCCGCCCTTGGCAATCGCGTCCTTCAGTTGCACGTTCCAATTCCACTTTGCACCCTTACTCTCATATTCCTTACCATGCTTCGACATGGTGTAGGCTTCCCAGTTGATGTGGTCGGCGCCGCTGTGGCAGGTGCCGCAGGCCTCAGGTTTGCGCGAATTGGCAACGGAGAATTCGTGCCTGGTATGGCAGCCGTCACACTTGTTTTGTTGGACGTGGCACATAGTGCAGCCGTCGGCGATCTCGCGCTGCGACATGCCAGCGTAGACTTCCACCTCGACGTTGGCCCTGTAATCCAGCGCATGTGACGGACGCCCCTTTGGCCACTGGTCCTTCGGCCAAGTGATCGTGTCCCGCTCGGACTCACGCTCAGCAAACTCCTGCAGGTGGCAGTTACCACACGTGTCAGCAGTGGGCATCCTGATGTCAGCGCGATGATCGGCCTTCTTCTTGGTGTTGATATCGACATGACAATCGATACAGCCGACTTCCTTCAATTGCTCGGTCGCACCCAGCTTGCCTAGCGAGCGCAGATTCTTCTCGACATCCTCCAGCTTCGCCTTCTTGTAGAAGGTGTCATCTTTCGGCGTGAGCTTACGGATCTTATCCAAATTGGCGTGGGTACTTTTCTTCCACATGGCCACCCAGCCAGGCGACTCATCGGTGTGACATTTCACACACTGCTCGCGTGTCGCGATGTCTTTGACCGATGTCGGTGGCTTGTAAAAGGATCCTGGGTCCAAGTACTTACTGAATGGGAGCGGCTCCCAATATTGGCCGTACTTGCCTTTCCCAAAACCTTCGGCTGGATCCAAGTAGCGCTTTACCAATGCCTCATGCAACTCCTTGGGGCTGGCTGCCCGATCAAGTTTCAGCGCCTCGTAGGTTTCCTTGGGGACGCTGGGGAAGTCCGCCTGTGCTGTCCCGGCAAGTAAGACGCCGCTGAGGATTAGAACACACCTCACCCAAAGTTTTGATCTCATAACAGAATGCTCCTTCGTTAAGTGTGCGCCGCTATCCATAAATGGTCGAGAATGATTTTCTAGTCTTGCTTTTGTTTAGTCTATGATTATGAGCCCGCACTAATCTTGAGCGTGCCGCGCATTTATATCTCTGAGTACTTCAGATGTCAAGGGAATTTGGGCAACATATATTTGTTTCGTACAAAATAAATTCATGCGACAACATGTGCAAGATAAATGCCTTTAGAATCTATCCGTGAAACAGCAAAAAGATCGTCAACGGAGTAAATAAACGCTAGCGCCGGTGGGCATCCGTACACTATGGTCTTTCACGATCGATGACGATGGTGATCCCATCTGTTCCCGGCTTCACCGGCTGACTCATCCCCTCCAAATCTCCACTTTCTGGCATGGCCTTACCGGACCTCGATAGACGGGCCACTATCACCACCATGCCGACATCGGAGAGTTTTCTGGATGGCATCATGCTAGTGGAGTCATCAAGGCGGAACGTGAAGGGTAAATCCTTCTTCGATGCCCGTACGATAGCCACTGGCATCGGTGGGCCACTTGTTTCACGTGCAAAAACAAACAATGTGTCCGTCGCAGATCCCTTACCGGCTAGACTCGGCCCCAAAATGACCTTGCCGCTGATCGCAAGTGATTGCCCAGCTTCCCCGGTTGGCTTAGCCAATGTCCCCGATTCCGCATATACGGGCACTGTTGCAGCAAGCAAGACGCCACAGACCAACAGACCACATCTCATCAAAAATTTATCGGCCATGTGCAATACCCCTTATTCTATTGGGACGCTTTGAATACATAAGCGCGCTCGTTGCTTCACGTACTGCGCACATGTATCTCAGCATACGTCGGAAAATGTCAAGAAAATTTGGGCGGCACATTGTATGGTTGACCTCAGTGTGATCCCATAACATGTTCGCAAGCGCTACTAAACACTACGGTCAATGCTGTACAGACTCCGTCAGATCGCAGACTAGCTACGATCCCGACCGAATACCACTGTTATAGACAGATTCTTGACGCAGCTGTTCGACTGACACACATGCTTCATATCAATGACGGGATACCACGTCAGGACCTGTACGATTTCCGACTCCATCGTTTCGGCTAAACACGCACGGGATGGGGCCTCTTCTATATCGTGGCAAGGGAGTCTTGCAGGCTACGGAAAACTTTTTTGTAGCGCGCGAGCACTCCACTGATTCCACACATCTGAAGCTATGGGAGCAGATCCATGTAGGGCGGTCAAAAACGCCAGATTTCTCACCCACCAAACCCTGGCGAGCCGAGACTCGCTCATCCCAATACAAAGCCACAGCGAGCGAAGAGGCATGTGTGCGTTTCGGTCTACTGAGTCCCTAGGTGAAGCGAGAACGAATCTGGCGGTTTTTCAGCATCCTGCCAAGGGCCGGTGCACAAAATCAGCGGCAGTAGCTGCGTAGCGTGGTGATAGAAGAGAGACGTCGCTTATGGTCTTTCGCGATCGATGACGATGGAGATCCCGTCTACTCCAGATTGTACCGGCTGGCTCGTCCCTTCCAAGTCTCCACTTTGTGGCATCGCCTGTCCGGACTTTGACAGACGAGCCACAATCACCACCGGCCCTGCGCTGGAGAGTTTTCGAGAAGGCATGGGGCTGGTCGAGTCATCGAGCTGAAACGTAAAGGGTAAATCTTTCCTTGTGGCCCGCACGATCGACACCGGCATGGGTGGACCACTCGTCTCGCGTGCAAATACAAATAATGTGTCCGTCGGAGATCCTTTGCCGGCCAAGCCTGGCGCCACAGTCACTGTCCCTCTGATCGTACGCGGCTGTCCGGCTTGGCCAGTTGGCTTGACCGGTGCCGACGCTTCTGCAAATGCAGGCATCGCCTTTTGACCGCCACCAAGTTGACTCTGAGCTTCTGCAATGGCCGCCATCAGCTGTTGCGTCATCTCTGGGTCTATCTCAGCAGGAAGGTTCGCTCGAGCAAGCTCCCAGTCCTTGACCGCACGTGCAAAATCCTTTCGGTTGAACGCCACAGTCCCTGACAGCATCAGCGCCTTCACATTGCGTGGGTCGATCTTCAACGCCTGTTGAATCAAGACTTCAGGCTTCCCCTCCAACTTGCGACCATGCACAACCCCCAAGATGTCGGCATAATCGGCAAGTAACTGGGCATCATTCGGAATCAGTGCCACGGCTTTCTCGAAGACCTGCACGGCTTCGGCGTTACGCCCCAATCCCACATACGAACGGGCGAGCAAGACCCATCCCGTCCCGTCATTCGGATTCTGTTCCATTTTCTGCTTAAGCTGCTCGATTAAAGCTTCGAGTGAATCAGCAGTCGGATGATCATCTTCCGAACCCCCTTGCGCTGACAACGAAGCAGCGGATGGCTGCGTCATGGCAAGCGGATTCCCAAGTTGCCAATAGAGCAACCCACTGACCGTTGGGACGATAATGGCCAGTGCAAACGCCACTGGCCTGCTACTGACCTGCTGTTGTCCCCTTATCGGCGTCGTGTCTATGATGCCCGTTTCCTCAAGGAGCCGGCGTTCGAGCTCACGTCGTGCTTGCTGATACAATTCGTCGGTGAGCACACCGTTTGCCCGGTCTTGCTCTAGTTCTGCAAATTGCTGTCGAAAAATAGACAGTGTCTTCTCCTGCTCTCCCGTCACAACCTTGTTGGTGCGTTTGACCAACGGCCACAACAGGAGACCGAGGATGAGAAGAGTCATGCTCGATGCGATAAACCAGAATAGGATGGTCACGGACGACGAGCTCCTTCGGAAAGTAGTTGCGTAACACGGTTGTGCTCGGCTTCCGACAACGTCACGTCTGTCAGCTTTTTTTGTCTCCTGCGTAGCGCAAACACCAATCCTATTGCGCCGACTCCCAGCAAGAGGAACGGCCCTACCCAGAGCAACGTGGTCGTAAGCTTCCAGGGTGGCCGGTATAAAACAAAATCACCGTACCGCGCGACGAGAAATTCGATGATTTCTTTGTCGCTCATATCTTTGGCGATCATTTCACGCACTTCTCGGCGCAAGTCTTCCGCCAACGGCGCATTTGAATCGGCCAACGTTTGATTCTGACAGACCAAACAGCGTAACTCAACGGCGAGCGCTTTCAATCGCGCCTCCGCCTGCGGGTTCGTGGCGAGCGGCGAAGCCTCATACGCCGTAGCAAAACCAGGAAAGAACAGTATGAGTATCCAGAGCCACCTCATTGATTCTGCAACTCCTTGACCAAGGGCAAAATCTTTCCTTTCAAGATGTCCTCGCGCAGCGGGCCGATTTGCTTGTACCGAATGACGCCCTGCTTATCGATCACGTACGTTTCCGGCACACCGTAGACACCATAATTAATGCCGACGCGCCCTGGCTCATCCACGGCAACGATCTGATAGGGATTGCCCCACTCCTTCAACCACGCCAAGGCCTCGTTCCGTTGATCCTTATAGTCCATACCATAGATGGGGACTTCCCCGGACTGCGCGAGGTGGACGAGTACCGGATGTTCGTCCTTGCAGCCCCCACACCACGAGGCCCAAAAGTTGAGTAGCCAAACCTTGCCCTTGAGGTCGTTCGACGAAATGACTTTTCCTGGTTCATGGAGCTGCGGCAGGGAAAACTCGGGTGCCGCCTTTCCGACCAACGGAGACGGCAATTCACGAGGGTTGAGCGTCAGCCCAACCGCCAGAAAACCGACCACGACGATAAAGAGCCCAAACGGGATAAGAAACCGGTTCATGAGACGGTCGGGCGCGCCATCTGGGCCGTGGCCGGCACCGCAGCTTCTTTCCGCCGCCAGGCCAGCCGATAGCGCCGATCGCTGACGGCCAGGACGCCGCCCGAGGCCATGACGAGACAGCCCCCCCAGATCCAATCGATGAAGGGTTTATGGTAGAGCCGCACACTCCAGGCACCGCCCTCAAGTGGCTCGCCCAACGACACATATAAATCGCGCAGCAAACCCGGTGCAATCGCGGCTTCGGTCATCGTCTGGTTCTGAACGAAGTAGCGGCGCTTTTCGGGATACATCACCGTCACCTCACGGCCATCCTTCGTCACTCGAAACGTCCCCCTCGCTGCAATATAGTTCGGGCCCTTAAACTGCTCTGTGCCGTCAAACTGGAACATATAGCCACCGAGCGTGGCCGTCTCCCCGACATTCATTCGTACATCTTGCTCCACTTCGAAGCCCTTCACCATGGTCACACCGACGATGAACAGGGCCACACCGCAGTGAGCCACGATCATGCCCCAATAGGCACGAGGCAGCGTGGCCACACGACCCCCAATGCCGCCGCCTCCCTCGGCCTGGAGCAGTCGTTCACGCAAATCCACCCCGATTGTCGCCAGAATCCAGAAGGCCATCAGGAGTCCCAGGCTGATGAGGGGTGTCCATTGGCCCATGAGCCACGGCACCGCCACGGCGGTCACCAGACTGACGCCAAAGGCCCAGCGCAGACGAATGGCCAAGGCCGGCAGACTCGCCTGCTTCCACTGGGCCAACGGCCCGATCCCCATCAAAAAAATGGCGGGCGTCATCAGGGGAAGAAAGACCGTATCGAAGTAGGGCGGGCCAACTGAGATTTTACCGAGGTCCAACGCATCCAAGAACAAGGGATACAACGTGCCCAGGAGCACTGAGCCCAAGGCCGCCACCAGCAACACATTGTTCGCCAGCAACATCCCTTCGCGTGAGATCATAGCGAAGCCTCCGCCTAATCCCACGCGGGGTGCACGCCACGCGTACAAGACCAGGGAGCCGCCGATCACCACGGCCAAGAACACAAGGATGAACAAGCCACGCTTCGGATCGGTAGCGAACGCATGTACTGAAGTCAAAACACCGGAACGGACCAAGAAGGTCCCGAGCAGACTGAGCGAGAACGCCATAATGGCAAGCAGTACACTCCAGGCTTTAAAGCCCCCACGTTTATCGGTGACTGCCAGTGAATGCATCAACGCGGTTCCCGCCAGCCACGGCATGAATGAGGCATTTTCGACCGGATCCCAAAACCACCAGCCGCCCCAGCCCAACTCGTAATAGGCCCAGCCGCTCCCCATTGCGA
>DATHTZ010000194.1:0-3212 GCA_035462675.1 Nitrospiraceae bacterium
CCACTCCCCCTTGCAGGTCGTTGCCGATTCCCCTACAGTGCGCTCGATGATCCGTACATTTCAAGGTATCAAACCCACCATTCCCACGTCATGCTTCATCGAAGAAACCGGCATCGTCATCGGCGATGTTGTGTTGGGCGAGCACTGCAGCGTCTGGTTCCACGCTGTCGTTCGCGGGGACGTGCACTATATCAGGATCGGTGACCGGACCAACGTGCAGGATCTCTGTACACTCCATGTGACCCACGATACCCATCCGCTGATCATCGGCAACGAGGTAACCATCGGCCATTCGGTGGTACTCCATGGCTGCACGATTAAAGATCGTGTACTGATCGGCATGGGCGCCATCATTATGGACGGCGCCGTGATTGGAGAAGATTCCGTCGTAGGAGCCGGAGCCCTGATTACGGAACACACCATCGTTCCACCCAACAGCCTGGTATTTGGCTCACCAGCGAAGGTGAAACGGCCAGTTACACCTGAAGAACTTGCGTGGATTAAAGAGTCCGCGGAGAACTATGTGAAATACGCAGGCCAGTATGTGGATGACTCATCGAAAGCCAAGCCCGGCTTCCGAGTCTAACAGGCTGCTGCGAAAGTCCCTACATTCTGGAAGATAAAGCTGAGGTCCATGCTCAGCAAGAAGAATCCAACCATCTCTCTATCGTAACTTCAGCCTACCCCTCGTTCTTACCTACCTGGATGAAACAGATCGGGTCGCCCACCAGCGCTGTCGGATAGTAGCGTTTCCCAACCGAGTAAGGCACTCGATGCCGGTGGCACCACTCTGCAATCCACAGAACTTCTTCTGTGGTAGTCGTGATGAGACCGGGCCTCGCAAGTTTTCCCATGCAACGGGCAACCAGCGCACGCACGATGCGGCGTTCCTTATCGAACTTCAGAGGGACAAGGGTGAGAGGATTGCCTCGTCCATAGGACAGTGGCGACAGATGCGGGAACCGCTCAGGGTCATTCAACACACTGACCATCCAGAGATGATCGAATCGGCCTTTCGCGCTGGCCGCATCAGCTGCATGGAACCTGAGAGGGATCGAGTTGCCGGCACGGTTGAGGGCTGCGACTTCGGCTCTCCGAAGATTATAGGGTTCCGCCGTTCGATCCAGTTCTACCGTTTCCATGATCAAAGCAGGAAGTTCCGCCACCCCGGCGCCGACATAGAGACTGCGGCCGCCTCGTTGTAGTTTCTTACTCAACAGAGCGGCAACCAGACATCCGAGCCGTTCACAGGACCCCCGTTTCGCTCGCCAGAACTCATCGCCTCCTTCATAACAATAGACCGGCCCCAGTGCGCGATAGTCGAGACGGCCAAAGACCTCGGATACGAGGCGGCGGGTCACGGGAGCCAGCTTCGTGCGACTCGTCTTCAGGATCGTACTCCGGCGATCTGCATCACGGTTGCAGTTACTGTCGTTGCCACGCTGGAGAGAAACTCGAGATTCAGTGTAGCCACAGTATCAGTCTCACGATGGTAATGTGGATTTCGGAAGTTTGCCGTATCGGTCAACATCACGGCTGGATAGCCTGCGTCCCAGAACGAGGCATGGTCGCTACGGCGGGTATGGGGCATGGCCTCTCCTCGTCCCGGTACCACCAAAGACAGGGACTTGAGCTGGACTGCCTGCCGGTGGGCCTCCTGCTCAAGCTGGCGCACCAAAGAGCGGGATGCCTCATTGCCCACAATGGCAAGAAAGTCGCCCTGGGTCGGTACCGCGATGGGCACCCCTGGTGGAGCCTGCTGTGTACCAGCCTCATTCCTGGCAAACCCAACACATTCCAAGATAATCGCACCGGCCAACTCACGGCGCTCGGCTTTCAAGCGGGACGCAAACGCCTGACTCCCTAGTCGATCCTGCTCCTCAAGGCAGAATGCCACGAGCGAGATGGGTCGCGCGAGAGGTTGTGCGCGGAGGCGGGACGCCACTTCGAGGAGAACGACGAGACCACTCGCGTTATCATCTGCGCCCGGCGACCCAGACACGGTGTCGTAGTGGGCTCCGATCAGGAGCGGAGGCAACTTCCCTTCTGGTCCTGGCCGATCCGGATACTTGATCGCCACCACATTGCGATAGGTCTTGCCCCATGCAGACACAAACTGGTCGCTGGTGCTCCATCCTGACTTGGCAAACTGCGTCGCCAGATAGTGCGCCGCCTTCCGAAGCGCGCCAGGGCTCGTCTCGGGATGACGTTCACCAACGAGAGCCTGAAGATGGCGGTCGATTCGAATGCGGTGGGCTTTCACAATCAGATTGACTGAATGAACCAATTACGATGTGATCTCGGTCCCAATACCTTTACGTGTGAATACCTCGAGCAGTATGGCATGGGGAATTCGACCGTCGATGATATGGGCTTTGCTGACGCCGCCTCCGAGCGCATCCAAGCACGCATGGACCTTGGGCAACATCCCTTCGCCGATTGTGCCCCGCTTCACCATCCGTTGCACGTCTTTGCGTGAGACCGTCGAGAGATGGCGCCCCTTCGCATCGCGAATACCTTTCACATCGGTCATCATCACCAATTTTTCCGCACTCAGCGCGGCAGCCATCGCCCCGGCCACGAGATCGGCATTGATGTTATAGGTATCCCCTTCTCGATTGGTGCCGATCGGCGCGATGACGGGAATGTAATGATCCTGCTGAAGTTTCCGCACCAATGTGGGATCGATAGACTGAACCTCTCCGACCAAGCCGAAGTCCTCATCCCCATCGCCGTCATCGAGATCCTTTTCCAGACTGGCCGCCCAAGCTTTGGCTGTGAGCGGTCGAGACAGCATGAGTCCGCCATCCTTTCCACTCAAGCCGACCGCAAGCCCGCCATGGCGGTTCAGGAGATCGACGATTTCCATATTGATCTTTCCGGCCAACACCATCTCCACGATTTCCATCGTGGCTTCATCTGTGACCCGCACTCCATGGCGAAACTTGGCTTCAATGCCCAAGCGGTGAAGCATCTTATCGATCTGAGGTCCCCCACCGTGCACAATGACCGGGTTGAGGCCCACGTATTTCAGAAGCACGACATCCTGAGCGAACCGCTCTTTCAGCGGCGCATCGGTCATCGCATGACCGCCGTATTTGATGACAATCGTCTTGCCCGTGAACGTGCGGATATAGGGCAAGGCTTCGATCAGGACGTTTGCTTTCTTGATCAGTCTATTCATATCCAGGCTCCCATGGCTGAACGAGCAC
>DATHTZ010000195.1:0-1557 GCA_035462675.1 Nitrospiraceae bacterium
GAGAATCGTCCCACTGTGTTTCAGAGCCACGCTCGCTTGCATACGCCACCAGGATTTTCGTTTTGATGATCTGATCGAGCTTGCGAGAAAGTTCTACGATCTTCTTATTCACCGACTTGCCATCTTTCTGATAGCTACTTGTTGGAGAAGCAATCCATGGCTGTTGATCGCCGTTTTGAATAACACGATAGCCGAGCAGAGTTATCTCGTGATCTCCGAAGCAAACGGTGATATCGACAAATGCCTTGAGTTGGCCTTTTTCAAATACTTTCACGTTCACTTTCACTGGGACATCGTCAATCATGATGTGACCTCTTTACGGTTATGAGCTCGCTATTCTTCGTCGTCTTCTAGCTCTTCTCCATTCGGCTCAATTCCTATAAGAGTTCCTAGTTTGCTATGCATTTCCTCAAGCTCGGTCTCTAACTCAACGAGCCGATCTTCAAGTTCGCTTTTTGTTGGCATACTGAATCACCTCTTGAGTTCTAACTCCAAGTGCAACACTACCGGCCCTGATGGGCTAGGGTGTTGCCATGCGAACGAAATGCTACACGCACTTGAGTGCTGACGAACGTGAAACCATGAGTCTGGGCCTCGCCCAGGGGCAGTCGCTGCGCAGGCTGGCGCGGCTCTTGGTCCGAGCCCCCAGCACCCTGAGCCGTGAATATGCCCGCACTACGACGCGGGGCCGACCCTATCGAGCCTGCACGGCGCAGACACTGGCGGGAGCCCGGGCCCGTCAGCCGCGGCGATCGCGCAAACTCTTGGATCCCTGGCTGTGGCAATATGTCCAGACACATCTGACTCAGGGCTGCTCGCCCGAACAGATTGCCGGACGCCTCCGACGCGCGTATCCTGACGACATGAGCAAACAGCTCTCGGCCGAGACGATCTATGCGGGGCTCTATGTGTTGCCTCGCGGCACGCTGCGGAGCGCACTGCTGGCCGCACTGCGTCAGGCGCGCAAGGCACGCCGACCTCGGGCGCGGGGAACCGATCGACGCGGCCAGATCCGCAACATGACGCCCATGGCCGAGCGTCCCGCCGAGATCGCGACCCGCACGGTGCCCGGCCACTGGGAAGGCGACCTGATCAAGGGGGCTCGCAATGGCTCGGCTGTCGGCACCCTGGTGGAAAGAACCACACGCCTGGTTCTCCTGGCCCGGATGGACGGGACGGATGCACGGAGTGCCCGTGAGGGCTTCACGAAGAAACTCCGGCACGTACCCGCGCTGCTGCGGAAGACCCTGACATACGATCGGGGCAAAGAGATGGCCGAGCACGAACGCCTGGCCGAGCGGCTCGCGATCCAGATCTTCTTTGCCGATCCGTACAGCCCGTGGCAGCGCGGCACCAATGAAAACACGAACGGGCTGTTGCGCCAGTACCTCCCCAAGGGGACGGACTTGTCGGGCCACACCCAGCGCGAGTTGAACGCCATCGCGCATCGCTTGAACACGCGCCCGAGAAAATGCCTCAACTTCGCCACGCCTTTGGAAGTCTATGCGCACCTGCGCCATCATTCACCCGTTGCACTTGGAACTTGAAACCGCCCCT
>DATHTZ010000196.1:0-1895 GCA_035462675.1 Nitrospiraceae bacterium
AAGCGGGCCGAGTATGGGGAAAAGATAGTGCACGCACTGAGTGCACAATTGATCGCGGAGTTTGGCCGCGGATTCACGATGCGGAATCTCTTTCGCATGATCCGATTCGCCGAGGTCTTTCCTGACCATGCAATTGTGTCCGCACTGCGGACACAATTGGGCTGGACGCATTTTCGGCAGATCATCGCCATGGATGACCCGCTCAAGCGGGACTTTTACGCGGAAATGTGCCGCATGGAGCGTTGGAGCACACGAACATTGGAAAAGAAGATCGGCTCCATGCTCTTCGAGCGCACGGCACTATCCAAGAAGCCGGACAAGCTGATTCGGCAAGAATTGAAGGCGTTGCGTGAGGAGGACAAGATTACACCGGATCTCATCTTTCGTGATCCCTATATTCTCGACTTCCTCGGTCTCAAGGACACCTACGCGGAGAAAGATATGGAGGCGGCCATTCTCCGCGAGATGGAGAATTTCATCCTCGAACTGGGTTCGGGATTCTGCTTTGTCGCCCGCCAGAAGCGCATGCAGATCGACGACCGGGACTACTACCTCGACCTGTTGTTCTACCACCGTACCTTGCGCCGACTGGTGGCGATTGAACTCAAGCTCGGAGATTTCAAGGCCGGCGACAAAGGGCAGATGGAACTGTATCTGGCCTGGCTGAAACGGCACGAGTGCAAGCAAGATGAGCCGCCACCCCTGGGGTTGGTTCTCTGTGCGGGTAAAACCGACCAGCATGTGGAATTGCTCGAATTAGGGAAGAGCGGCATCCATGTAGCCGGCTACCTGACAAAGCTGCTGCCAAAGAAACTGCTGGAGCAGAGGCTGCATGACGCGGTGCGGCTGGCGCGGGCGCGGTTGGAGGCCAGCCAGGACTGACCATGCCTAAGAAGAAGAAAGCTCCGGAGCTGACCTTTCAGCAGCACATTGCGGAATACCTCGTCCGCGAGCACAAGTATGGTGTGCTTGAACAGACCGAGATTACGGACCGCGAGCATTGCATCGCCGAAGATCATCTCTGGGCTTTCCTCAAAGCTACGCAGGCCGACCAGCTCAAGAAATTGCAAGACGATTACGGCACGGATGCGCGGGACGAAGTGTTCAAGGCGCTGCGCAAAGAACTGGGGCACACGCCGCTCTGGATGCTCATGCGCCAGGGCCTCAAGGTGCGCGGGTTGGAGTTCCGGCTCTTCTACCCCAAGCCTCGTTCCACCGCCAGTGCCGCCACGGCCAAGTATGCCGAGAATCGCATGACCTTCCGTCCACATTTCTATTTCGGAGCTGCCATTCCTGGCGAGAAGCAATGGGAGAGTGATTTCGTTCTCTTCCTCAACGGCCTGCCCATTGTGGCGCTGGAGCTGAAGCACGAGGCCAATCAGAACGTGCATGACGCCGTGGCGCAGTTCGCCAAGCGCGACCACTCGCACAAAATTTTCCAGCACCCGTTCCTGTATCTCGCTGCCGACACCAACGATGTAATGGCAGCCACCGATCCGCGCCGGATGGAGAATTTCCGCTGGCACAACATGGGGCTGACCAATAACTCCATGAATCCTGACGAGTACCCGGTTGAGTTCTTGTACCGCGAAGTCCTGTCGCCAGAGCAGTTGTTGGAGGCTCTGTCGTTCTTCCTCGTCCGCGTTCACAAGCGAGAGGCGGAGGGGGATAAACAGGAGCGCCCGGCTTTCATCATCTTCCCCCGCTATCACCAGAACCGTCTGGTGCGGCGGATTGCAGAGGACATCACGGCCCACTTTGCTGCCAAGGGGGACATCGGAAAGAAGTATCTGGCCGACCACTCCGCAGGTAGCGGGAAGACCCTCTCCATATGCTGGCTGGCCGACCGTCTGCACAGCCTCTACAAGCCCGGCACTAATGAGAAGCTGGTGGAC
>DATHTZ010000197.1:0-12796 GCA_035462675.1 Nitrospiraceae bacterium
GCAGAGAGGTGGGTCGTTTCCCTTTCTCGATGAACATGTTGCCAATGGTCTTCCCAGGCTGAAGGCTGTTCTCTCGGAGATGGAGGGCATTGCCGAGGATAGTGGGAGATCCGTTCGGTTTCACTGCGAGCCGAATCTGAATGTGTGGGTGCACAGGGTGCTGCTTCGTCTGTGGATGCGGACGGACCGGGTCAGCTATGTCTCGCATCGCTTAGCCATTCTGTTGGTCCATATGCGGCGCTGGTTAAATGTCGGCCCCTGCTACAGACAGATTATCGTGGCAGAGTTTGATTCTAGCAACGAGTCTTTATGATGCCGGCCGACACACCGTCTCTGACTTCATCGACGAAGGATTTGTCCATTGCGATTGTGAGTTACAACACGAAAGAGGTGCTCCTCGACTGTATTCGGTCTATCCAGGCTCGCACGACGACCATCGCCTATGAAGTGATCGTAGTCGACAATGATTCGCGGGACGGGACGGTGGCTGCGCTGAAAGATGCCTATCCTGTCATGAGGATAGTTGCAAATTCTGAGAATCGAGGCTTCGCGAAGGCCGTGAATCAGGCCTTGGCCGTGAGCTGTGGCCGGCATGTGCTGTTGCTCAACAGCGACACGATTGTCAGAGATCAAGCGCTTACGACTATGGTCGCATACCTGGACGATCATCCTGACGTCGGAGCGGTGAGTTGTAAGCAACGGACGGGAGATGGACACTTGACTCAATCTTGTTTCCCTTTCCCTTCCATTCGTGATCACCTGTTTCATTCGGCGCTGTTCCAACGAATAGCACCCGCGACGCAAGCGGCCGCTGCAGCGACGCACGCAGTCGATTGTATGCAATCCCAGGATGTCGATTGGGCGAACGGAGCATGCTTGATGGTCCAACGATCGCTGCTGCAGCAGTTGGGTGGATTGGACGAAGCATTCTTTATGTACTTTGAAGACGTCGATTTGTGCCGGCGCCTGCGTCAACAGGGGTGCCGCGTGCGTCATCTCGCTGAGGCTGAAATTGTTCACTTCATCGGCCGCAGCAGTGGGCGAGATCGCGAGCGTTTGCAGCTCGTGTGGGAGTTCAGTCGCATCCGGTATATCGAGAAGCATTTTTCTCCAGTTAAACGTTGGCTCATGAAAGGGTGGATCGCGGGGGGTGCCGGGTGGAGATTGGCGCAGTCGATGTGGTGTGCGCCGGCTGCGCAACGGCACCGGTGCACACAGAGTTGTCTGACGACGATCCGCCGACTGTGGAAGGGGCCCCAGTCGGTTGAGCAGGCGCGGGCCTATTCATCCGGACCGCAAGGATAGAGAGAAAGAAGATCTCATGGAGCGCCGCGAAGCCTATCCGACTGACACACAGCACATTGTAAACTTGTCGGGATATGTGTGGGCAGCCAGGCAGGTCCCACAACTTAACCGGCTATGTGTACTCGACCTTGCCTGCGGGACGGGCTATGGGTCCGGCTACCTGAGCGGAAAGGCCGGTCGAGTCGTCGGCGTGGACTGCGCGCCTCAGATCGTCGCCCGCAATCGTGCCCGCTATGGTCATTCAGGTGCGTCGTTTTTGGCGATGGATGGTTGTGCGCTCGGCTTTCGTGATGAATCTTTCGATTGTATTCTATCGCAAGATACGATTGAACACATCATGGACGATCGACGGTTCGTGGCCGAAGTTGCGCGTATCTTACGCAAGACCGGCACGCTGGTCATTTTTACGCCTCATGGGAAGGGTGTGGCCTACAAGCCGGAAGATCCCTATCACGTTCGGGAGTACAACCAGGAGGAGTTTCGAGACATCCTGTCGCCATACTTTTCGACCATCCGCTGGTTCGGTCGCCGCCAAGGTGCACGATTGAAAGCGGCAGAGCGGTCGATGGACTCTGTGCGGCGATTTGACCCCGGCGGTATTCGCAATCTCGTTCCGCGCCCGATTCGGCATTGGCTGGGTGGTCTGGTCAGTCGGTTTCAGGGTGGTCCCACGCTGGAGGCAATCACCCCTGACGATATTGAATATGAAGAAGGTGTGGCCGGCGATACGAATCTCATCGGGATTTGCATGAAATGACAGAGATCAGCGACAAGAGCCTAGCCGGACGATGGTCTCCCACCGCGCTGTTCATGTTGGCCGGTGCGCTTGGGTTGCTGGCGCGAGCCTGGATTATTCTCCACACGGCACGACAAGGATATGCCGTCGATGACCTGTTCGATACCTTGGCGTGGAATCTCGCCTCCTTGGGATGGTTCACAGTGGATGGCGCGACACCTTCTGCCCATGTCGGTCCTCTCTATCCAGTGGTACTGGCTGCATTCTATACCGTAGTCGACCACAGACCTGAGTGGGTGCCGTATCTGCACGTCGTCTGCGACATCGGTACAAGTTTCTGTATCTTCCGTGTCGGAACGAGACTGTTCGGCTCTTGGAGCGGTGCGATTGCGGCGGCGGCCATGATTCTCTATCCAGCTTATTGGACGTACGACCCCCGGATCAGGAGCGAGAGTCTGCTGGCATTGCTGATGAGCGCATGGCTGTGGGCGACGGTTGTGTGGATCGATTCTCGACGGCTTCAGACCTTCGCCATAGCGGGGCTGCTTGCCGGATTGACCATTCTCTGTAAGCCGGCCGCGATGTTGCTCGGCATCGGCGTTGCCGGGCTCGCCTATTTGGGGATGGAGGCTGTATGGATCAAGACCCGTTGCGTGACCGTCTATCTTCTCGCCTGTCTGCTTATCGTGGCCCCCTGGACGATACGTAACTATCTGACGTTCGATGCCGTGATTCCTGTCTCTGCGGGAATCGGCGCTGGTCTCTGGATGGGCAGCGATCCTCTATCGCGGGGAAGTTGGCCCATGTCTGACAAGACCGAGGCACAGATTTGGGAGAGCGCCGGGATTACACCGTTGCCCTATGCCCATGCAATGTACGATGTGTCGACCGATCGGCTCTTGAGCGCGCAGGGATGGGCGCGCATTACGGATGAACCAGTTCGATACCTGTGGCTGACCTTGACACGGGGGTTCGATTTCTGGATCGGGAACTCGTTCTACCTAGTAAGCTCGGAACAGGGATTTGTGCAGGGGCTTACGGGGGATGCTGCCGACCGAGGCTGGTTGGTGGCCGCTTACAGCGTGGCGAAACGGCTGCTGCTGATTCCCGGGTTGGTCGTGCTGGCGCTCTGGAATGCCTGGTCCCAGCGGTCTCGTTGGCGGGAACTTCTGCCGCTCTATATATTTCCGATCGGCCTGATGCTCGGCTATATCCCATTCACAGTGGAAGCTGGCCGGTATGCGCTACCTGTGCTACCGTGCCTTATGGTCTTGTCGGTGGCTGTCCTAGCGCGGGCAGTTCTCCCGATCGTGTCTCTGCGTCGTCGGCAACTTCTTCTCATGAGGCCGTGAATACAATGGGTTATGACCTCACCAGAAGCCAATTCAATCGCTTGGTGCGAGCCTACCGACCCTCTCAGTACGAGACGTTTGGAACGCAGGATTTACGCTTCGCCACGCCGATGAATCACGCATTGAAATGTCGTGATCGTCTCCATGTTGCGCTCCGAAGTGGATTGCAGCGGTTGCCGGACGGACCACAGACGATCGTGGATTTCGGTCCTTTCCCGGGCAGTCTGTTGCGTCTCTCGCGCGGGCTCGAGCCAACGAAAGCGGCGCGTCTGTTCGGCGCCGGACTGATGGCCAGTCCCGAGTTCGTGCAATTTATGAGACAGGATGCCGATGTCGAGATTCTCACCGTCAACCTCGACCCGGCTGGGCAACAATTTACATCCAAAGGGTACCAGGAAACAGTACCGTTACCCGACCATTCCTCGCAGCTCGTGTTTGCATTGGAGATTGTCGAACACCTGACCTCGCCGTTTCATTTAATGTCAGAGGCCTACAGAATTTTGAAGTCCGGCGGCCATCTTGTAATCACGACCCCAAATGTCACTCGTATCGGTAATATCTTCAAGCTGTTGATCGGTCGATCGCCCAATGATCGGCTGGCCCCGCCCGGGTATAACGATCCAAACGATGAATGGCGTCCACACGTACGGGAATATGCGATGCACGAGCTGGTGGAGATGCTGCGCCATGTCGGGTTTGAGATCGCTCTGTCGCGGTTTTTTCTGGGCGAGGACACGCAGGACTGCCGGCAGGCCGCTCGGCAGAGCGTGATCGATTGGGCCAAGGTGCCGTTCTATCTCATCCCGCATTTGCGCGGGAGTTTATTGATTCTTGGGAGAAAGCCATGATTACGGTCGTTCTCGCAGAACTGGCTGGGTCGGCGGCTTATGGAGGGGGGGAACGGTATCTCGAATTGCTTTTTGACCACCTCGATCCCGCTCGATATCGAGCGCTCTTGATCTGCCCGGAGCCTGGCCCGTTTGTGGAACGTATGGAAAAACGCGGTGTGGAGACACATCTTGTTCACTTGGCGCCGCTGTTCAATCCCTTTGCTCTCTGGCGCTTGACGCGACTGCTCGTACAGGAGAGAGTGACGATTCTCCAAACGCACGGAGCCAGGGCAAATTTCTATGGACGAATCGCAGGACGTCTGGCCGGGGTGCCGGTCATTATCTCGACCGTCCATAATTCACTGAAAGACTACGAGGTCAGTGCGTTCAGACAAGGGCTCTACGCATTCTTGCTGCGTCTGACGCTCCCCATTGTCCATCGGATTATTTGTGTTTCGGATGCTAATCGTTGGGATTTGATCGAAGAGTGCCCGGCTGCTGCGGCACGGGTTCAGACGGTCTATAACGGCGTGGACCCGTCGGCATTTCCTTCCCAGCCCAATCGTAAGAAAGTCAGAGACGAGCTCGGTATCGTATCGGGACCGGTGTTGGTTATGATCGCGCGGTTGACTGAAGCGAAGGGACATCGCTATCTGCTGCAGGCATTTCCAAACTTGCTGAAAACGTGGCCGCAGTTATGCTGTGTATTCGTGGGAGCGGGGGAACTGTACGATTCGTTGCATCGTATGGCGATTGATCTGGGTATCGAACGAGCCTGCCGGTTTGTGGGGGTCCGTGAGGATATTGCCGATATCCTGGCTGCTGCGGATGTTGTAGTGTTGCCGTCCCTATCAGAAGGGTTTCCGTTTGTACTGTTGGAAGCGTTGGCGATGGGTTGTCCTGTGGTCGCGTCGCGGGTCAATGGTATTCCGGAGCTGATTGATGACCACAAGACAGGGCTTCTCGTGCCGGCGCGGGATCCCCAGGCGCTGGCGGCGGCAATTCGCGAAGTGCTGAACGATCCGACCGCTGCATCGAAGATGGGCGCAGTCGGGCGGGCAGTGGTTCGGGAGCGGTTTACAGTGAATCGCATGGTTGCAGATACGACTGCGATCTTTGATGCAGCCATGCAGGACGCTGGCGTACAGTCGGCTGTCCAGAAACGGATGGCGGCGTGAGGGCGGCAGCCATGCCGGAGACAGAACAGATTCTCTGTCCCTGTGGCAGTAAGGGGACGCCGGTCGATGTATTTCAGACGCCGACTAGACGTTATGTGCGTTGCCCTGGTTGTGATCTCGTGTTTCTGAATCCTCGTCCGCTGGGAGCCCTGGTCGAGGAATTTTATAGTGAAGATTACGACGAGGCCTACGGCGAGGCCGAGGCGTCGTCGGATCGCCACCCGGTTTTTAAGAGCGTCGCGCGCCGTCTTGGCCTGTATCGGCAGCCCCCTGGTCGGCTGCTCGATGTAGGCTGTGGAGACGGTGCGTTCTTGTCGCTCTGTCAGTCGGCGGGATGGACCTGTTACGGGCTGGAGTTGTCGAAGAAAGCAGCCGTGCGCGCGGCTCGTCGTCAGCTGACGGTGCTTCCGTCCGATTGGTTGGAACAAACCGGGGAGCGTGAACCATTCGACGTGATCACTCTCGTGAACGTATTGGAGACGGTGACAAATCCGGCTGGCCTCTTGCGGCAGGTCGCGGGCGCACTGACGCCATCGGGCCTCGTTGTGATCAGAGCAACCAATGGGGCATTTCATCTTCCGATGCGGTCACCGGCTCGGTGGGTCGGATCTCGTTACGATCAAGCGTTTCACCTCTTTCTGTATTCGCCTCAGGCGCTCCGCTCGTTGATGCAGGGGGTCGGATTGCAGACCATCGCGATCCATAACTCGGTTCCGAGTCGAGGGCCTCTCACTCCGGCGAATCCGTGGATGAGTCGTCTCAAGTGGCAGATCAGTGCGACGGCGTTCTGGTCTTGTGCGGAAGTGCTCTATAAGGTGACGGGAGGGCGCATGGTCTGTGCTCCCTCATTCGAGCTCATCGCCCAGCGGAGTGAGGGATTGCCATGAGTAGATCCCATTGGTTCAGTTCCCGGTGGCGACGCTCAGTCAGATTCTTCGGCATCATCATTGTCATCTGCCTGTTCGCCGCGTTAGCCACGCTCGGAGTGCGGTCGCTGCTTACCTCGGTGGGGTCTGCCAAACATATTCGATACGAGCCGGTCGATGTGCCGCCTCAGGAGGTCTCGCCTCGCCACCAGAAGGAGCGGGAGGAGTATGAACGGCGAGAGCGAGTCCTAACGGAGAAGAGTCAGTAGCTGCGTTCATTTGGAGTCACCATTCCATGTGTGGTATTTGCGGCTTTGTGGGAGACAACGATCCGGTGCTGCTTGGCCGGATGCTTGACCGGCTTGTCCATCGGGGGCCGGACGATGAAGGGACGCATCACGACGCAGGCGTGGCCCTCGCGGTACGGCGATTACGGGTGATTGATCCGGCCGGCGGCCATCAACCGGTCAGGAACGAGACCGGCTCCGTCTGGGCGGTAATGAACGGGGAGATCTACAACTATCGCGAACTCCGGGAGGAGTTGATCCAAAAAGGCCATCGCTTTCAGTCTCGTTGTGATACTGAAGTCCTGGTGCATCTCTATGAACAGGAGGGGCCAGAGGCGGTCTACCGGCTGCGGGGCATGTTTGCCTACGCCATCTGGGATCGAGAACGGGACTTCGTGTTGCTGGTTCGCGATCGTTTGGGGATCAAGCCTCTGTACTACTCTGTCCAACCTGGCAACGCGTGTACCGCCCAGTATGTGCTCTTTTCTTCAGAACTGCCGTCACTGCTGGAAGGGCTGCCGGATTGGACGATTCGTCCTCAGGCCATCGCTGATTTCCTGTCACTACTCTATGTGCCTGGCCCCGAAACGATTGTCGAAGGAGTTCATCAACTTCGACCGGGGGAGGCCCTCAAGATTGTCCGAGGTCGTTTGGAGTTCTGGCGCTATTACCGTCCAGAAGAAGAGGCTGTCAACCAGCTTGAGGCCACGCAGGGTGGCCAACAAGCACGGTTTCTGAGCACGCTCCGCGATTCCGTGCAGGCGCATCTAATCAGTGACGTACCGCTCGGCTTGTTTCTGTCCGGTGGGTTGGACTCCGCGTCGATCCTGGCCTGCATGCGCGAGGCAATTCCTGGATCGATCAAAACATTTTCTCTTGGGTATGACGCGCCGGAAGACCAATCATTCAATGAGCTCAAAGCCGCCCGGCTCCTCGCGACACACTTCGGAACGGACCACACTGAAGCCATACTGCGCCCTGATGCGGTTTCGTTGCTGCCTCGCGTGGTAGCCGGCATGGGGGAACCATTCGCCGACTCCTCGGCCATTCCCACGTATTTGGTATCCGAGGTGGCCAGACGGTCCGTGACGGTTGCGCTGTCCGGTATTGGCGGTGATGAACTCTTCGGCGGCTATCCTCGCTATCTTGGGCTGCGAGCCGCGGCTCGCTATGCATCGCTTCCTGTGGCGATGCGCTCATGGATTGCGTTTTGTGCCGTTTCCTGTCTGCGGGATGGTTCAGGGGGACGCGACATTCATGGTCGTATGAAACGATTTCTCCTGGATGGCCATCGCGTGTTGGTCGAGCAATACCTCCGCTGGACAACGTTTCAGCCGACTGGATGGGACGCGCCGCTGTTTGCGGAGGGAGTAAGTTCTACTGTGGCCGGCGACTCGGCGCTTCACCGTGTCCGAAACCTCTTTCAAGAATGGCCTTCGTGCGACCCATCCGATCGCGCAATGGGCGTTGATCTACAGACGTATCTGCCGGACGATTTGCTACGGATGGGCGACCGCATGAGCATGGTCCATTCGCTCGAACTGCGTGTCCCTTTCTGCGATCACCATCTGCTGGCCTTTGCCTGTTCGTTGCCGGCCTCGACAAAACTCCAAGGATGGAAGTTAAAGGGATTTATGAGGTCTGCATTGCAAGATGTTTTGCCTAAAAGTATTCTGCATGGTAGAAAGCGAGGATTCATGCTGCCGCTCGCACGATGGCTGAGAGAAGATCTGCGCGAGATGAGTCGGGACTTGCTCTCTGATGAGGCGATCCGCCGGAGAGGTTACGTCAATCCTGCCTATGTGCAGTGGCTGCTTGCAGAGCACCACAGCGGTCGGCGGAATTTCACGGATCAACTCTATGCGCTTATGGTGTTGGAATTATGGCATCAACAGGTGGCGCAGTCCGTCTCCTGCCCTCCGATGGGAGTAGGCGTGGCATGAACGTCGTTCTGCTTGCAGAAGTCACAGTCGAACAGGTCATCGGTGGCGCCGAGCGAGTCCTCCGACAGCAGGCGTTGGGTCTCGACAAACTAGGCCATCACGTGCGCGTGATCGCACGGGCTCCCTTCGAGTCCGCAGAGGCCAACCTGTCGATCGGGAACGTGACTGAACAGCGATACCCTGTGGTGCGAACCAGCGAGCCGGCCTTTGTCTGGTCTTCAGTACAGAATTCTCTTCGGGCGTTTGATCTCACGATTCAGACCTCCTCTGTCGATATCGCCATGATTCATCAATCGCTGGCTGGTCTCGGTCCGATTTTGTTCCGTTATGGAATGGTCAGCCGCTGGGTCTATGTCTGTCACTCGTTGGCGCACGAAGAATATCTCACCAGAGCAGAGCGGGCTGCGACGACGCTGGAACGTGTCAGGCGGCGGCTGAGCGTGCGCGCCCGGCGTTGGATTGAACGAATGGTGATCCGACGCTGTCATCATGTGATTGTCTTGAGCGAATTTATGAAGCGACAAGTCATGGCCACGCATGCTATTGGTCCGAAGTCTATCACCGTGGTTCCCGGTGCAGCCGATCCGGCCAAGTTCTACCCGCCGCACGATCGAAATGAGATCAGACGGGATCTCAAATTACCGGAGAGCCGCACGATTTTGTTTACGGTTCGTAACCTGGTGCCCCGCATGGGGTTAGAGCACCTTCTGGAAGCCATGACGATGCTTGGAGAGGAGCAGCGGGATATTCTCCTCTTGATTGGTGGGGAGGGCCAACTGCGCTCGCGATTGGAGGAACACATCTGCAGCGAGGAATTACAAGACGCAGTGCAGTTACTTGGATTCGTGCCGGAAGAGCAATTGGCGAAGTACTACCAGGCCTCTGATTTGGTCGTGATGCCGACGCTGCAACTCGAAGGGTTCGGCTTGGTGACGGTCGAGGCGTTAGCCTGCGGTACGTCGGTCATGGGGACGCCGGTCGGTGCGATCCCGGAAGTGTTGAGCACGGTCGATCCTCTGCTTGTCACAGAAGGGACGGACGGACGGTCTCTCGCGAAGACATTACAGTTACTGCTGAAGCGATTTCGTGACCAGCCAGGTGAGCGAGAGCGCTTTTCAAAGAAAGGTCTGGAGGTTGTGGAGCGGCGATACAATTGGGTGGCACACACGGCAGATCTTGATCGATTGTTCGTGAGCTTGTCGAAGAACAGACGGGCTATGCCGCATCAGTCGGCCAGAGCGAGGAAGGTGATTCATGTGATTACGCGTCTGGATAATGGCGGGTCGGCGCAGAACACGATGTTGACCGCTCTCGGTCATGACCGTGCGCAGTTCGAGACGCTGGTGGTTGCCGGGTATCCAGGTCGTTGGGATGCGCAAGGCGGGCAGGCCGCAACCGAGGAGAATTGTCGGCGACTTGATAAGGCGGACGTTCGTTGGATACTGCTTCCGTCGCTGACGAGAGAGGTCCATCCGATCAAAGACGCACAGACCCTATGGCAATTGATTCGTCTGTTTCGACAGGAACAGCCGGCATTGGTCCATACTCATACGTCGAAGGCCGGCGTGTTGGGCCGAGTGGCTGCAGGGTTCTCGAGGGTGCCGGTCATCGTCCATACGCCACACGGTCATGTGTTCTATGGCCATTTCGGCCCATTTCGGTCCTGGCTCTTTCTTCAGATCGAACGCGGGTTGAGTGTATTCACGGATCGACTGATTGCGCTGACAGAAGCGGAGCGGCAGGATCACCTCGATCGGGAGGTCGGCAAGGCCGACCGGTTCGCCGTGGTGCCCAGCGGGATCGACCGTGAGCGGTTCGGACGTGCGCGGGCTCAGGGGAAACAACAGCCGGACTGGTTTGGCTGTCCAGCGGGGGCGCAGGTCATCGGATCGGTCGGGTGGCTCACCGATATTAAAGGTCATGAATACCTGATCGAAGCCGTCTCCAAGTTGAAACAGGATTTTCCCTCCCTCCATCTCGTGATCGTCGGAAGTGGAGATCGGCATGATGTACTTCTACAGCAAGCGGAATTGGCTGGTCTTGGTGATGCGGTGCATCTCTTGGGTCACCGGGATGACGTCGAGGCCTGTCTAGGCGGGATGGATCTGTTTGTCTTGCCTTCGCTCAATGAAGGGATGGGACGTGCGCTGATCGAGGCCATGGCAGCTGGACTGCCGGTGATTGCCTCCCGCGTCGGCGGTATTCCGGCCGTCATCAGCCACGAGCGAACCGGCTTACTGGTGCCTCCTGGAGATGCCGGTGCGTTGGCAGAAGCGCTGCGTCGATTACTCGATCGACCGGACTGGGCCACGAAATTAGGCCTGGCAGCGAGCCGTAGCGTGGACAGCCGATATGGATCGGTTTCAATGGTTCATGCAATCGAATCAATCTTTGCAGAGGCGCTCAGTGGTCATCGGTACGCATAACGGACAGATGAAATGTACGGGTCGACTAATACTGACATTCGTGATTATGGCGTCATGCCTGCCAGGTTTTGTTGCACGCGCACAGGCGTCGGAGGAGCGGCAACAGTTGCTGGCCACGGTGCACGTCCATAGTTCTGCCAGCACCGGTGAATTGACCATTGAGGCGCTGGCCGAACGTGCGGAACAACTCGGCCTGGATGCGCTGATTCTGACCGACAACTTTTCTCTCCGTTATGAGTATGGACTGTGGCCGTTGCCTGGTCTCTTGAAACGACAGGTCCGTTTTCCATCCGTGCTGGAGTATGGAGTTGAACGGTACTTGGATGAGATTACGGCAGCGCAGAGCCGTCACCCGAAGCTGATCATTCTGCCGGGTGTCGAGGTCGCCCCCCATTACTATTGGACCGGTTCATTATTGGAACGCACGTTGACGATGCACAATGCCCAACGCAATCTGCTGGTGCTCGGCCTGACTAAGCCGGAGGACTATCGGTCCCTTCCAGCAAGTGGGAACCCGGGATCCTATACGTTCGATTGGCGAGGGGCGGTGAATGGCGCGCCGATGTTGCTGGTTGTTCCAGCCATGTGGCTGTGGAGGCCGATCCGGCGCGGTACTGATCGGCGATCGCTTCGGCGGGCTATCGCCTGTATGTTGATCGTCCTTGGGATGGCGCTGGTGGCCAATGCCTGGCCTCTAAGTCAGCCTGCGTTTAGTTCCTATGACGACCGGCTGGGGTATCGTCCCTATCAGTCCCTCATCGACGATGTGAGGGCTAAGGGCGGGCTTGTCTTTTGGTCGATGACAGAAGCGCGAGACTTTCATGAACATGCTGCTGGGCCACTGGGAACTGTGACCGTCAAGACGGAGCCTCATCCTGAGGCACTACTGATGACAACGGGGTATACCGGATTCGGCGGGCTCTATCAGGATGGACGAACCATCGTCAAGCCTGGTGAACTGTGGGATCGGATGCTGCAATTGCCTACAGCTGAACAGCGACCAACCCCGGTGCTCATCGGGGAGCTGGCGTTTCATGGATTGAGCGACGCCGGGAAGGATTTGCATCGCCTTGTGACGACCCTCTGGGTGAAAGAACGGACGGTTGCCGGCGTGCTGGAGGCGCTTCAATCCGGCCATGCCTATGCGGTGGGAGATGGCGATCATCACGTCCAGCTTCGACTCGATGAGTTTCAAGTGGTGTGCCAAGGTGGAACCAAATCGGCTTCGGTTGGGGACAGGCTGGTTCCCGCCGGGGCGCGCGACCTCATGGTCCGGCTCTCTGTCACGGCAGCCGATCGTGGGCACCACCCTGTGAAGGTGCGGGTGATTCGTTCCGGCCAGGTCTTGGCTCAGTTGGCAGGTGAGACACCGTTTCGTGTCGACTGGCCTGACACAAGCGTGCCAATAGCAGAGCGGATGACCTATCGAGTGGAGATCACCGGCAGTGGCGAGCTGTTAAGTAACCCAATCTTTGTGGAGCCGATTCTCGCACTGAAGGCAAACAGCTAAGGCTCCTTGATGCGCGTCACGATTCATCAACCGCAGTTTTTCCCCTGGTTGGGGTATTTGGACAAGATCGATCAAGCGGATCTGTTCATCGCCTTGGATTCGGTGCAGTTTAAGAAAAACGAGTGGCAAAATCGCAATCGGATCAGAACCGCGGACGGCTGCCAATGGGTGACCGTGCCGGTCCTCCATCGTTTTGGCCAACTGGTGAAAGATGTTCGGATCAATCAGGCCGTGAATTGGCGGAGCCAGCACCTCCGCGCCATCGAGATGCATTATGCGCGGGCGCCCTTCCGCGACCGCTATCTGCCGGAATTGCGCAGCCTCTATGATTCGCCATGGGAGCAGTTGCACGAGTTGAATATG
>DATHTZ010000198.1:0-4308 GCA_035462675.1 Nitrospiraceae bacterium
CGATGCTGCCAGAAGGCACGAACAAGCGCCCCTATGTCCTCCGTCCCATCTAAGGAGTGAAACGAAATGTGTCCAGGCAGTGGCGCACGAGGATGTGGGTGCCGATGAAGCACCGGCAGGTTAGTCCTGCGCTGTGAGGCATGCGAGTCGGAATTTACGTTTTTACCACACACCCGGTCTTTGGCCGGGGCCACGGAGTCAGATATCTCTCTGACTCGTCATTTCAACCAGGAGGTCCGCATCATGATGGTGAAAGCCGAAGGGAGCGTGCAGGGGTATGTCGAACGGAAGGGGAAGGAGAACCGGGTCTATCGATCAATGGATCTCTATGTGAAGGGGAAAGATCCGGGGAACCTGAGGCTGAACATCCCAGAAGAGCATATGAATCTCATCGAGATGTGTAAGCAGTCGGAAGGGAAGCAGGCACGCGCGTCGGTGGAGATTCGGAAGTTCGAGCAAACCGGCAAGATCTTCTTTGATCTGACGGCCCTAGAGATTCTGAAGTAAGCAGGGGACGGGAGGAAGGCCCGTGGACTCGACCAGCCTCATGATCACGGTCCTGCTCCTGGCCTTCCTTGCCGGCCTGCTTCTGCCACGATGAGAGGGTCATCCGGCACATTCATCGAGAAAATTCGGGAAAGCATCTCTGCGATCATGTGGATGCTCTGGCTTATCCGTCCCTGAGCCTTCAGGCAACAGGCCAGCCGTGATCGGCGAAGCTGTAGCAGCGTGCGTCGGCGAGGACAAGATGATCCAGCAAGGGAATGCCGAGAAGGTCTGCGCCCTGCTTCAACCGGATCGTCAACTGACGATCTTCCTCGCTGGGGGCGGGATCATCGGACGGGTGATTGTGCGCACAGATCCAGGCGGCAGCATTCATGAGGATCAGCGGTTTGAATACTTCGCGCGGATGCACGATGGCCAAGGTCAGGGAGCCGATTGAGACGATGTTCACCCCGATAATGCTGTGCTTCGCATCCAGTCCGCAGACGAGAAATTGTTCGCGGTCCAGTCCGGCAAAGAGCGGCCTCAACCTCGTCGCGGCGCTGACCGAGTCGCACACCGGTACGGAGGACGGCTGGGCCCGGTTATCGCGAACCAGTATCACACGGAATCGCGGCACCGCGTATGCCTTCCTCGGCTTCGGCTGACGGATAACGTTCAGACTGTCCTGTGAACCGTGAATGGCCATGACCGCCCTCCTTCTTCATCAAGATGTTTAGCCTCACCCTTCACAAGCAGAGGGTGGGGCGTCGACGAAGAAGGCGGGATGGCGCGCTCGCGGGGGGACAGGACTGACCGAAGGGGCCCACAGGGAAGGTCCCGGGAAGGCCTGGCCACTGCTCTTCAGCGCCAGCTCGCACCCGATTGGTTTTCTACTCAAATAAGGTGATGGCTCAGACGAGGCACAGATATGAAATTGCAACCACATGAAGAAGATACGCGGCTAGCCACTCAGCCGGAGCTATCCTCACTCGCAGCGGTGATTGCAGATCCTGCAAAAGCGTCGACACTGCCGCCGGAGATAGCCCAGACCCTTTTAATCAGTCTCGCTTCCATTCATCCAATTTTGCTTCAGCGAGCGCTCATAGGATCACGCAACGAACATGAAGAAGATCTTCTAACTATTCCTCAAGTCGCAAAGCGACTCAAAGTCTCCGACTATCGAGCATACGAGTTGGCACGCCAAGGATTCTTGAAGTCGGTTAGGTTAGGAAAATCTGTACGCGTAAAGCAGTCCGCGTTGGTGGAGTATTTGGCCAGTCAGTAGTCTTGACATTACGGACCGTACTTCGCCTATATTTCCCTTCGATAGGCCCGTTGAATCGACTGGGGAATGTTGAGAACACTACGAATGAGGTACGTGAACCCATTGAACGTGAATCAACGTGCTGAGGTGAGGGAGAAATAATCATTGGCTTGCGTTAGGAAGAGGCGTGGCAAATATGTTGTAGACTGGCGAGACGGAGCTGGGGTCCGTCATTGGAAGAGCTTTGACCGCAAGGGTGATGCCGATTCATACCGAGATAAAGTGGGACCGGAAGCCCGGCAACAACCCGCGCCCACTGTTCCTGCCAATATCACCGTAGAGAACTACGCCGACCACTGGACAATCCTAATCGGCCAAACGGTCAAGCGGCGGACCCTCGCGCGCTATAAGGAAATTCTCAGACTGCACCTGTTACCTCGCTTTGGGAAGGTACGCGTCCATGAAATGGACCGAGGGCGAATCAAGCTATTCCTGTCGGAAAAACTGAATGCGGGTCTGGAAAAGAGGACGGTTCGAAACATTCAATCCGTTCTACGTGCGATGCTGAATGCCGCCATTGAAGATGGAGTGATTGCTACCAATCCGTCCGCAAAACTAGGACGAGCTCTAAAATTAACGGTATCCAAATCCACCACGCAAGAAGAAATCAAAGCCATGACGGTCTCCCAGCGGCAGGCTTTTTTAGCTACCGCATTCCATGAGGCCCCTCGCTACTATCCTTTATTATTCGTCCTGGCGGGAACGGGCATGCGATTAGGCGAGGGGTTAGCCCTGCAACCAGGGGACCTCGACTGTTCCTCCAAAACGATTCGCATTGCCCGCGCATTCTCCGAGGACGGCACAGTCGATTCGCCGAAGTCCGGGCACGGGCGGACCGTGGAGATGTCCCAATCCCTTGCCGATACCCTTACGGCTCATGAACTTCTACGGAAGCAGGAGACACACAAGTATGGATGGGCCGAACTCCCTTCATGGTTGTTTGTCTCCAAAACCGGTACGGCCGTGGATCCAGCCAATGTGCGTCGGGCGATGCTACGTGTGTTGAAAATGGCCAAGCTTCCCTTGCATTTCACTCCACACTGTTTGCGCCATACCTATGCATCGATTCTGTTGTCGGAGGGCGTCAGCCCTGTCTATGTGCAAGAACAGTTGGGCCACGCAACAATTGAACTCACAGTTTCGACGTATGGGCGCTGGCTGAAAAAGAAAGCGCCTGGAGCGTTAGACATGCTCGATGGCATCCACGGTTTCGAAAGTGGTAGCAAAGTGGTAGCAGGAGGGGCTTTTGCGGTGGGATCGACGGGGACCCCTTTAGCAGAAGTCCCCTATCTTCAAGCACTTAAAATGGAGCCGGCGATCCGGATTGAACGGACGACCTGCGGTTTACGAAACCGCTGCTCTACCAACTGAGCTACGCCGGCTCTCATGCGAAACATCACAATTTACACGGGTTTTTTCTCAGCCTCAAGGGATATTTCCTGTCACCACAGACAACCGATGGCCAACGCTGTTACTGAAACCTGGCAACAGGCTGCAGCCTGACCAAGGCCCCCCCCTTGCCAGGCCCGGGGAGACAGAGAGGCTCCTGTTCGTTTCCATGCTGCTCACGGGCCATCTTGAGCACCTGCCACTTGGTGTGGACGCATAGTTCTCCCGCAAGGATGGTACCGTTCTTATCGAGGTCTGCTGCACCACCCAGCCCTTTGAGCAATTGATAGGTAAACAGCCCGTGCCGGCCCTGGTCATAATTATGCGCCTCCTGAACTGCTCGGTTGCCGATCATCCACATGATCTTCTCTTTCCCACTGCCCTCCTGTTCCCACAGGGGGGAGATCGTTCCCGTGGCCTTTGTGCCCAGCGCCGATTCCAGGGAAAGATCGAGCATCACGATGGCCCGCTGAATCGGCAATTTCGCCAAGGATTCCTGCAACCGGCGAAGCGAGTAGAGGCGCGCACCAGACGTGGCTGTACTGTCGAACGACAACATCGACACGGCACCGGTGGTTGGCTCGACCACTCCCCGTCCCGTGACCGACACATAGACCACAGTGTTGGAGGCCACTTGCTCGGGCAACCATTCTTCTAAGACCTCCGCGAGATCGCTCTTAAGGGCATGGGAGTCCACGAGGGTGCGTACGCGCTCAGCTGGAATCCCTCCGATCGATTTGAGGTAGACGGCCATAGTCTCCGCATCTCGTGCGGCATACTTGACCATCGGAATGCCGTTCTCCCGAAACTGCCCCACCCCGACGACAATGCCGATGGCCCTCGGCTGTTTGAGCAAGCTAATCCTTTTTGGAAGCCGATCGACATCGACCGGCTGCGTCGCGCCTTCCACCGTCGACGCAGGTTTCATCACCACCAGAAACTTCTTGGCGGACGGTAGCTGGACCAAGGGGGACTTGGCACGCAAGATCAGCGTCAACTCCTCCTGCGCGGCAACATTAATTGTTCCGACCTTGCCGTCCAATGTCAGGTGTTTCACCTCGCCAGGCTGTAGATCGCCGATGGAAACCACGCCGGGAATCTGTTTGGTC
>DATHTZ010000199.1:0-6132 GCA_035462675.1 Nitrospiraceae bacterium
GTGCTTAGAATCTTTCCCCGCGGGGCCTTCCACACCCAGACTGTCTGCCGGCCTTTTGGACGGCTGCATAGGGACACATCGTCCGTTCGCAAATTCTTATCAGTGGGCTTATCGTCCATTCCTTCGTCATCCTGCCTAGACTCCACCCGACAGATGAGGCGTGTGATCGAAACGGGGCACGGTATGATTTCCCAGGCTTTCTTCGAACAGGTCTCGGTTGATGGCCTGTCCGGCTATGGCGCCTTGGCCAGCGGCGATGATCATTTGACAGTTCGCTGCCGTCACACAGCCTGCCGCATAGAGCCCAGCCACACTGGTTCTCAGGGAAGCATCGACGACGATCTCCCCGTCCGAATCAATCGAGGCTCCCACCTGTTCAGCCAATTCATGGTGATAGACGTCGCCTCGTGTCGTAAAGGCTGCATCGAGCTGTAAGGGGTCGCCCTGCTCGAACAGCAGCATTCGAAGTTGTCCCCCATCATGCTCGACCAGACGGACTCGCTCCTGACGAATCGGGATCTGATACTCCTGTAGCCATCCGGCATGATCCGAGTTCCAGGTGGGCGTTTGACCGTTGGTCGCGATCGTCACGCACGGCGAGAACAGCAACATGGCCAGCGCATAGTCCGCCGCTTCATTGTTCACTCCGATGATGACGATTCGCTTGCCTTGCATGCGATAGGCATCGCAATCCTTACAAAAGAACAGACTTTTCCCCAGGCAGTCTTTGACCCCAGGAATATCCGGAGGCAGATGGGTGAGTCCCGTTGCGATCAGGAGTCGTTGTGCCTGATAAGTCGCCTGCTGACCTTGTAGCTCAAATGTGTGGGTCTCCTTGTTGAGTGTCCGGATCTCATCCTCCAGGACCTCCACGTGAAAACGAGCCACCTGTGCGTGGCCGCGTTGGAGAAGATCCCTCCCGTCGATGCCGTCGGGAAACCCGAGATAGTTCTGCACATCCGTTTCCCACTTGGCCATCGAGCGCCCCGAATCGATCAGCAAGGTCTGCCGTTTGCTCCGACCGAGATACAGGGCCGCAGAGAGCCCCGCCAAGCCTCCGCCGATGATGATGACTTCTCGTATGAATTTCATGCTGAGAGGTCCGAATGTTAGGCTAGATGAACAGAGGGGGAAATGTCAGTTCGTATCGCCTGCTAACGTATCCAAGGGTAATTTTGACAATCGCGTCGCGCGACTCGGTAATCTTCGGGTCCGGAACAGGGTCGATTCGGCCGTCGCCTGTGCCAAGCCAACAGAGCGCCTTCACCATTCACCTCACTTTTAGATCATTGGAGGTCATGACCACATACGCCTGCCTGAACTCCCAGGGAACAGCGCTTGCTCGTGCTCCAAGACACTGCTCAACTGGAGAGACAATCTGTAAAACAATCGAGAGATCAGACCTCATTCTTCTAGTTTGCCCATAATGGATGTCAGGCATATCCTATAAGGCGCGTAAAAACGCCGTGAGGCTTTTTTTCTCCGGTTCGGTTAATTGCGTCCCTCCCACCACATTAAAAAACTCCACGGCATCTTCAAGGGTCAGCAGTCGCCCATCGTGCAAATAGGGGGGCGAGTCTTTAATGCCTCGCAGCACAAACGTCTTGATGGGGCCGTCCGCCTCTGCTCCGAATCGTTCTAGCTGCAAATCATGCATCATATGATCGGTATACGCGGGAGGCTGATGACAGGCGGCACAGCGGGCCTTGCCAAAAAAGAGGTCTTCGCCTTGGATTTCCTGCTCCGTGGCACGCTTGCGGTCTAGCCTCGCAGTCATCGGGTCGAGCTTTGGGGCCGGCGGTAAGTCGATCATGTTTTGCATTTGTGCCATATGGGCAACTTGAAGGCGATCGATCATGTTGATGCCTTTTTTCATCGCCCGGATCGGATCGCCGTTGAAATAGGCTGTACGCTGTTCGAACTCGGAGAAATCTTCCACCGACCGGAGACTGCGTTTGGACCCATGGATCTGCTGGTTGTACAGGCCCCGAAGGCTCGTCGTCTCAATACGGAATCGATCCGCCTGCGGTCTCGTGTCAGGGTTCAAGTGGAATTGCCCCGTCGTGTGAAAATTCACATGACAATCCAGGCACGAGACGCCCAAGCTGGGCTTGACCGTTTTGCGATCGTGCGTGGCATTGAATTCCTCTTGCGGAAATTGAGTGACCAAGAGCCGGAGTCCGTCAAGTTGCACCGGGGTGACGAGGCCTCGAAATAGTCTATCGAAGTTCTCAGCGTCTAATACTTCGCCTTGGGACACATCGCCGAGCTCGGGATGGGTCGTCAGGAAGATGGGGGGTGGAAATTCCGGAAGAAAACACTCTGGAAGATCGAACTCCACATCGAAGCGCTCGAGTCGGGGGAATTGTCTAATTTGTATGGCGGGAAAGACCATGCCGCCCGCCTCGTGTTTCACATGGGGCAATCGATGGAATCCGGCCGGAAACAGTTTCTTGCCTTTGATCTCCTCGGCGTCGAGCCCACTGAGCTTCTCCCACGTCATGCCAGTCTTCAAGCTTGTCGTGGGGCCCAGGGGTTGCGGCTTTCCATTCGTCATGGTCATGGACGGCTGGCTCCGACAGTCCAGCGCATAGCGTTCCGTCAGCAGTTGCTTCTGCTTGACCAGCACCTTCGGTTTCTCGGCCCTCTCCTTGGCTCTGACTTGCTCTGATATTTTCACCGGATCCTGCCCCGAAGGGGCGCCGAAGACGTCATACGAAAAATCTACGCCGTCGAACCCTTTTTTCTTCGTCTCCGCGATCGTCTCCGACGCGGTAGCTGGCGGACGACTAATGTCCGCCTTGCGGGGGTGTAGTCTCTCGCTGTTGGGCGAGGCCGCGATCTCCCCATGAAGAGGCTCCCCAGACACTCATGGTGCCTGCCACCATGAGCACGGCGATCAGATATTGTTGTCTCGTCCCCGTCATGGAACCTCTCCTCTCGTTTCGACACGATGCAGCCGCTTGATGTATAATCCCCCTTAAGACCGAAATCGATGGAGGACAAATACCCCGCTAAATAACCGCCTGAAGCCTATTTGCCACCACCTCCAGACCCACTGCTGGACCCACTTCCGCCGGTATTCATTCCCGATGAGGGACTGCCGCCCGTAGGGCCGGTGAAGGAGCCGGGGCTTCCAGCACTCGACCCCGTCATGCCGCTACTAGATCCTGGGGTTCCACGCATTTGAGGGTCCATTCCGATCCCCGGTTTTGCCTTTTCCGGGTAGGTACCCCCCGTCTCCTTTAGGGGGTCGCTACTTCCACGCGGCAGGCCAGCGTCTCCGTTTCCGCTTGGCATTCCGCCTGTCGTGCCGCTTCCGGTTCCACCGGTCCCGGCACCGACCTGTGCGGTAAGCGTGGCATCCTTGATCGGATCCCCTTGTCCGCCATTGGCGGCTGGGAGAGCGCCCAGAAGCCAGGTCATCCCCACCGTGGCTACACCGACTGAGAACAGATGCATCACTTTCATGGTGATCTCCTTTGCAACACGTTAACGCTCAGGGAATGTGATCCCGTGCTCACGTCGCGCGTCCTCCACTCTGAGTTGGGGCGGCCGCGGAGCTTGCGATAGATGAACAACACCAAGATTGGTCCCAGCGCAGCCAGACCAAAGCCAACTGGATTGCCTTCTCCGTACCACTCAAGCATGCGACCGAGAAATCCACCGACCATCGCGCCCCCGATCCCCAACAGGATCGTGGCGAGGATCGTCACGATCAGGCCGCCAGGATCCCAGCCCGGCATCAAGAGCTTGGCCACCACGTCCACCGCCAATCCGATTAGAAGCCAGTCTAGAATTAATCATGTGACGTTTTCCGTAGGCCCTCCCGCCGCGTAAACCTCCTACGAATCAGGCGTGGGCCAGGAGTTGCTCCTTGCGCGCCATCACCTCCGCCTTGAGCTCCTCCCAATCGATCTTTGCCTTCTGAGCCTGGGGAAACATTTCTCCCTCTTCTTCCTTCACGTGATGCTTGACTAACTCGCCCAGCACGGTGAATTTGGCCTTAAAGGTGTCATCGCTCGGCTCGAGTTCTTTCAGTTCGGCAATGAGCACATGCACGAGATGATGCTCTTCCGTCGCTTCGTTCATGAGCTCATCCTCATCGATCTGCTCCCGAATCGCCGGATAGATCAGTTCCTCTTCCAACGCCGCGTGCACCCCGAGCTCATGAACGACGGTGTCCTATTTCTCGTTGTTTTCGCGAGTTGGCGCCTTTATATTCCTCGAACAGCCCCTTCACTTTTTTATGGTCGTCCTTCAACATCGCCAGGACAGGGTTGGTTTTGGTCGGCATGGATCCTCCTCAATGAATCGGGTTATAGGTTGGGAAAGCAGGAATATGGAGTATGCCGCCAATTCGAGACGCAGGGTATCGACAAGCTGCTGCAAGAATAGCGGGACGCCGTGATCTACAGGTGCAGGAGTCCAGGAGGGCGCGAATCGTTTTGCCGCCTTGTCTTTGCAACGCGCGATCAATTTTGTATGATTCGAAGTCAAAAACTTGTGGAGCATTTCGGGATGATACTCGATCCCTTGTTGGGTGTCTGATCAATATGGCTCACCATTCACAACTGAACGCACCGCTCATTAAATCCGGCCCCTCACTGTTTCCCAGTTTGACAGGTGTTAAATAGGTGTTAGCCTGACCAGCAAATGACGGCAGAATCCGAGTAAGTGAAACAAAGAGCGACAAACTGGTTTCGATCTATACTCCGAAGTGGGAGTGGGGATTGCCCACGTCATCAAAGACTTGAGCAACCCCCTCTGATATAATCCCGCCTTCGGCACCACCTAGAAATTGATTGCGTCCTAGTTTTTTTCATGCAGCTCGTCGGTAAACCTTTGCAATACTTTCACTCTGGCTTCCACATCACTTGCAAATACATCATGGCTTGCAGGTAGTCCTTCGAAATGCAGAGCAGGCGCTGGAGGATTTCTAAATTCTTCCACGTGACCAGCATCCATATTCTGCCGCAGGTATTGGATTGTGTTGGTGAACCACTGTTTTCTTTCATCAGCAGGCGGCCGGGATGTGGGAGTGGTTAGAGCTTTGTCGATGATGCGATTGCCTTCGGCTCGCAACTGAGCCAACTGGTCTTTCATCGCTGCCTTTCCTGTCTTCTCATTATGATGATTCTGGAGAGAGGCCATCTGGCTCTCTCTTTCTTTTACCTTTTTCTGTAACGCATGCAGCGTCTTCTCTGTATCCTTGCCGAATTCTGTTAACTGAGCAGTGAACTTGTCGAATCTTCGTTCGAGGGTTTCTACATCTTTATTTTTGGCTTCCAGATCCTTCCTAAGGGATGCTATTTCTCTTGAGAGAGACTCGTTTTGTGTCTTCACCGGTTGGGAATTTCGATAGCTCTCTTCCCACTGCAGAAACAACCCAAGGAAAAAACTTAACGCCAACGCTGTCAAATACTGCGCTTGACTCACCTTGCCGCCGCCAAGACGCCTGGCTGTCCAGTCGATGAGCATCATCATGGCGCCCCCAACAAGGAGGAACACCAGGGCTTGCAAAGTAAATAGGCCTAAATCGGCGACCCGCTCGCCAAGGGTGAGAGTCAAGAGGGTCCTCCACGCACCATCGCTCTTATTTGGAGGCATAGCATAGGCCCAAATGCAGTACCGAGAAAACCACCCGTCCGCGGGGGATCAGAATCTCTTATGGTGCCCCCCAGGCCAGCCATTCTGGCGTCGCGGAACACGGGTGAATGTGGGACGTGCTGTTGGGATTCTGATTAGGCAGACGTTCGCCCCTAGACGTGGGGGTCCCCAAGTAGGCCCCCCGCCTGCCGAACAAGGCCCCCTCGCCCTCGCTGCTTCGCGGCGTCTATTCTTCCGTCACAGCCAGGGGTGTGCGTGTCTGGCTAGGGCAAGAGGTCTCCGTTAGGCCGGGAGGCGTGTTGCCTTGATGCCGAGGCGGCCTTTGATCCCACCCGCACGCCCTTCCTAGGACCGGTCAAGTGTTTTCTAACCATCGATACAAACGGCGGGAAGTTGTTCCGCCGCTTTAGGCTAACTTAAATTTTATCGCCGCTTCTACCTTTTCCCCCTTTTCTTGACAGATTTCGATACACGTCCTAGCCTTCAGGGGAAGAAGCGTCCCTCTGTGCCTAATTCGGGTGG
>DATHTZ010000200.1:0-1974 GCA_035462675.1 Nitrospiraceae bacterium
ATCACCATCGTCCAGGACATCGTCGTCTCTGTCGGAAGAACCGGAACCCTCACACCCGTCGCGTTATTGAAACCGGTGGAGGTCGGTGGTGTCACCATCAGCCGAGCCACGTTGCACAATGCCGATGAAGTCGCGCGAAAAGACATTCGGATCGGCGATACCGTCAAAGTCGAACGGGCCGGCGATGTGATACCCGCGATTGCTGAGCGTGTCCCAGTTCCTGGCGAACAACGTCGCGACCCCTTCTGCATGCCGGATCACTGCCCGGTTTGTGGATCCACCGTCGGGCGCGAAGGCGCCTATTACTACTGCACAGGCCAGTCGGTCTGTGGCGCTCAATTAAAGGGAGCCATCGAACATTTTGCCTCCAAACACGCACTCAACATCGAAGGCTTAGGAAAGAAGACGGTGGCGCAGCTGGTTGATAAAGGACTGGTGCGATCACTCGCCGACCTCTATCGCCTCACCAAAGATGACCTCGTCAAACTTGATGGGTTTGCCGATCGCTCCGCCACACTCCTTTTGGAATCAATAGCTGGCAGTAAACCCGTTTCCCTGGATCGCTTTCTGATGGGACTGGGCATCCGACAAGTCGGACAACATATCGCCAAAGTCCTAACCCGGGAGTTTGGGTCCATCAAGGAGATCATGTCGGCGGATCAAGAACGGTTTCAGCAGATTCGCGAAATTGGTCCTGAAATTTCTGAGAGCTTGGTAGCCTATTGGTCTGAACCGCACAATCGTGAGATCATCGCACAGCTCCTGGCATCGGGAGTACAAATAGCACCGGGTATGGCAACGGGTGACCGGAGGCAATCTCCACTCGCAGGGAAAACCTTCGTGTTTACCGGTGGGCTGGATTACTTCACGCGAGACGATGCACAGCAGGCTGTGGAAGATGCAGGAGCCCGTGTGTCCTCGAGCGTGAGTAAAAAGACCTCCTATCTGGTGGTGGGACGAGACCCTGGTTCGAAACTCGACCAAGCTCGTACGCTGGGGGTAATAATTCTGACGGAACAGGAATTCGCTTCCCTGACTGGGATGGGCGAGAAAGAACTTAGCTAACGAGGTCGAGGTTCGGAACTTCGACGGGAGCCGGCGATTTCTCTTCACGAAATATTTGGACACTGCGGATGGAGCGCGGTTCGGCTTCGTGGATGAGAATTCGGCAGTTGGCGATCCGCACTTCCTCTCCAACCTTGGGAATTCGACCAAGCTCCTGTTGAATGAGGCCACCGATTGTCACGGCTTCATCGCCGAGGTCGACTTTCAGGAAATCGTTGACCTTGCGCACTTCGGTTCTACCGTGAACGAGGATATGATTCTTCCCCAACCGTTTGATCAATTCTTCCGTGATATCGGTTTCGTCCATAATCTCCCCGACCACTTCTTCGAGAAGATCCTCAAGGGTGACAATCCCCATCACGCCCCCGAACTCATTAACCACGACGGCCATATGCCGTTTCTCCTGCTGAAACTGTTTCATCAGATCGTCCGCCGTCTTGCCTGCGGGAACGAACAGCGGAGGATAGGCAATGTCCTTGAGTTTCGATTCATTTTGCCCCTTGGCGAGTTCGGTCAATGCCCTCGTCTTGTAGAGAATTCCCGTAATGTTATCGAGTGTCCCGTCATACACCGGGATCCGCGAGTATTTCGAGTTATAGAGGAGTTCCTGCGCCTCTTTCAGGCACAGATTACCATCCAATGAAAAGACATAGAGACGAGGGGTCATCGCATCTTCAGCTGTGATGTCTTTGAGCTGGAAGACGTTCTTGATCATTTTCACTTTCTCGAACTCAATGGTCCCGGTCTTCCCTCCCTCGTCCAGCATGATCTTCAGCTCTTCCTCAGTCACAAGGGGAAGCGTCAAACCTTTCCCTCCTGTCAACTTATAGATCAACGGCACGATGACAAACAATAATGGTTTGAGAAGCAACTGAACCCCATATACAGGGTAGGCCATGTTCAGGGTGA
>DATHTZ010000201.1:0-1917 GCA_035462675.1 Nitrospiraceae bacterium
GTCTTTGCCGATCCCTTATAGTCTTTATCCTTCATGCGAAGCAGGGCGTTCGTGCCCTCTTCAAGCACAGGACCGATCGTCCCCTTCGCTCCTGGAATACCGGGGATCGTATGGCAGGCCACGCACGTCGCCTTTTGAAAAATCACATCCACCGTCTCGGTTCCATCCGCCATCAGATCACTCCCGCCTGCCGGCTTATCTTCCTGTTGTTTAGGCCGGTCGGCCTCAGGAATAAACTTCTCATACGATTTGACGATCTCTTCGAATGTCGGAGCATCAACCCCCTCACGAAGATACAGCCAGGTATCTACGGCCGCCAATTCAGCAAGGCTCAGCGAGATCGGTGGCTTGTGAATAGACGGCATCGGGCTCTCTTTGTCGTTCGTGCCCTTCACGCCGTAACCCGCAACGACATAACAGCTCGGGCAGGCGTGGGATTCTGCAATATACTCTTGGCCACTTTCAGCGGTCCCCGCACCAGGAAAGGCTTGTTTTTGGGCAAAGTCTCTACCTGCCGGCTTACCCTTGCTATATTTTGGATCCTCTAACCGCTCCTTGCCTGCTCGCCCTGGAAGGCCTTGCAAGTTGGGAGCGCGCTCACCCAACATCCCTGCGTGGAACGCGTGGCAGAGAGGACACTGACCTTTGCCAACCGCGCCCTGCTCTTTGTTCTTTCCAATTCCGCCGAAAATGATCTTTTCACCTTCATCGGCAAGCTGCTGAGCAGACATAGAAGCAAAATCCAATTTCACTTCTGCAGGAGGGAATCCACCTTCGACCTGCGGTAACCAGTTCCCATACCCCGACAGGCCAGCAGCAACCAGAAACATGAAACCACCGATCTTGAACAATGCGGCGTGATTGGGGAAATAGATCCCCATCATGAAGCAGGTCGCAGTGATGAGAACTAAGGAGACCGGAAGCATCCGGTTCGCTTCATAAAAGCTCCCCTTATAATGTGCAATTGCCAGCAACAGCAAGAATGCGGAAATCGTGCCGATAAAAACTTTGAACAACGCGCGTTTCTTTGCAGCACCATCTTTGACGGATACTAATGAGTAGACAAAGAGAGCGGCAAGAAGCGCGAATAGCGGCCACCCTATCGATAGAGCTTCCTTTACTAAATCGCCCACGGATGTACCCTCCTGAGGTTCGGGTAGGAGAGAGGCACCTGTTCAGCACCTCCACTCCCCCGACCAAAATCCTTAAAGATGATTAGTGTCCCCCAGCCGGCTGCGGTGCGCCGCCAGGCACCCCTGCCTTCGCCTCAACAGGCGCCTTCTTCATCCCGAGGCTTCCCAGCCAGAAGACGAATAGGATGCTCACCCAGAAGAACAGTACATTGAATGAGATCATGTTCGCCGCGAAACCAACCGTATGCGTATAGGCCCAAGGCGAGTTATCACGCATAATCTCATTCACGTGCCAGAATAACCGGACCGAAGAACGGATATACCCCATCAACCCCATCATCCAGGTAAAGGCGGTTGCAAGCATGATCAACGCGTATTGCGATCGAACAGAGATCTTCCCCCATTCAATCGCCCCCATCTGTTTGGCGCCCTTCATCATGGCTGCGTTCAACGGAAACATGAAGAAGAGACAGGACAGCGTTGTGGCGACCTGAGGCACTGAGAGACCCACTCGCACGTTTGCCGGGATGTAATACCCATAGATGGCCAGCCAGATAATGTTCACATAGGCGCATGCGAAGAACACGCCCATGAAAATGTTACCGAACTTCGACCAGGATACCGTCGAAACCTTATTCCCTCGCATGTACCAGACGAAGCTCAGAATGGTGGTGGTGATGATCACATTAATTCCACCGTTCTTGGCAGACATAACCCCGTAGTTTCCCAGCACCGGATGCTGTTGACCACCCATCGCCTTGAGTTCCGCTGGAGTCATGACGAT
>DATHTZ010000202.1:0-1826 GCA_035462675.1 Nitrospiraceae bacterium
CTTATCGGTCAGGATCGGCTCGATTTGGGTCAACACCTCATCCAGATCGTAGGCTTTCACGGAGAGAATAATCAGATCCGGCTTCGGGAGATCCCTTGGATCGGACGCGGCTGGCGGATGCACGGTGAAGGAGCCATTGGCACTGCGGATCGTGAGACCATTCTGCTTCACGGCGGCGAGCGTCTTGGGCCGAAGCAGAAACGACACAGAGAGCTTCGCTTTCGAGAAATGTGCGCCGAAGAACCCACCGACTGATCCAGCCCCCACCATGAGAATCTGTTTCATCATGCTCCTCGCAAAAAATGATGCGTACTATACCACGCAGATTCGGCGGCTCGAAATACGGTACACTTCTCCAATTCGACCATGGCTACCGACGATCAGATCCTCCTCGCCCGCACACACCTCGCTTCCGCACGGCACGTAACTATCCTCACGGGAGCAGGAATTTCAGCGGATAGCGGTGTACCGACCTTTCGCGGGGCGGACGGCTTGTGGCGCAACTTTCGCGCAGAAGATCTGGCAACGCTCGAGGCCTTCGAGCGGGACCCACAGCTGGTGTGGGAATGGTACAACTGGCGGCGTGAATTGATTGCCACGAAGTCGCCCAATCCCGCACACATTGCCCTTGCAGAACTTGAACGTCGCATGCGCGATACTTTCTGGTTGATCACGCAAAATGTGGATGGACTCCATCGAGCAGCCGGATCACAACGGCTCTCTGAAATTCACGGCAACATCTGGAAAGTTCGCTGTACAGGCTGTGGCGTCATCTCAGATAACCGGGAGGTCCCCCTTCCTATCCTACCGACGTGCAGCCTGTGCCAGGCACTGCTCCGGCCTCATATCGTCTGGTTTGGGGAATCGCTCTGGGAGGAAGACCTACGCCGCTGTAATCAGGCCCTTCAAGGCTGCAACCTCCTCCTTGTGATCGGTACATCGGGAGTCGTCTATCCAGCAGCAGGATTTGCGTCGGTGGCGAAGAAAGTCGGCGCGCAAGTCATTGAGATCAATCTCGAGAGCACCCCGCAGTCGGACCTGGTTGACCTCTCGCTGCAGGGCCGCGCGAAAGATCTGGTTCCTCTACTTCTTTGAGGTCATCACCAGCGGAAGGAGCCCGTCCAACGTCCGAATCACGTGCCCACCCAAAGCCTGATAGCGCCCTTCGCGATCCAGCAATACACCATTCAGTCCGGCCTTCGTCGCACCCTCCATATCGTCCCGGACACTGTCACCCACATGGATCGCTTCGGCCGGGTCGATCGCATGTTTCTCAAGGGCGATCTCGAAAATCTTCGGTGCCGGCTTCGCGGCTCTGGCGAGGCTTGCGATCGTCACGGTATCGAATAGCCGGTCGATGCCGAGTCCCCGCATCACAGGGAAGAGCCGGGAATCGAAGTTGGACACGATCCCAAGCTCGAACCCTTCCTCGCGAAGCCTCGTCAGCACGGCATGGGTTTCAGGAAACAAGACCCAGGAGCGAGGATCTTCAAACACCTGAAAGACCTGCTCAAAGAATTCATCGAACCGCTCGAACATCCCGACGCGATAAAACACATTGTGGACGATGTCGAACCACCAGAGCCGTTCACATTGTTTTAACTCGATAGGGTCCGTTGCGGCAAAGACCGGCGGCGCCGCATCGCGAAAAGCACGCTGAAAGGCTTGCGCAATCGAGGTCTGCGAGTCGGAAGTCTGCCGAAACCCATGCTGAACCGCATGAGTGAGGTAGATGTCCGCCACCGAACCATGAATATGAAACAACGTCTCAGCTGCGTCGAAAAAGATGACGTGGATGGGGGTCTTCATCAGTCGTACAAGTCCTC
>DATHTZ010000203.1:0-3319 GCA_035462675.1 Nitrospiraceae bacterium
AGGACTCTGATCACAACTCGGGTATAGACCATAGACAAGGAGTGTGAGTCAAGAGGGGGCGTTACCTAGATAAAACATGAGCCTGCCAAGGGTGAACACGCGGATCATCGCAGCAGCGTGATCGTGACTGTGGGCACCGAGCGTTATGTTGATCATCGCTTCACACGAAAAAGCAGCGGGTTGGCGAATGAAGCACACGAGCCCTTACGAGTCAGATGGACTGAACGCATCTTCTTCAATGCGCACACCTTCGCTTCTGTGCGATAATGACGATTATGTTTCTGAAGCGTTGGCTCGTTGGCGATCCGCTTAAAAGCACTCAGGCAGCACACGAACGGCTGTCAAAAACCCTCGCTCTCGCGATCTTTTCCTCGAACGCCATCTCCTCCGTGGCCTATGCCACGGAAGAGATCTTGCTGGTGCTGATCCTTGCGGGAACCGCCGCCGTTGCCTGGTCTATTCCCATCAGCTTGGCGATTCTGTTTCTCGTCGTTGTCCTGACCATTTCCTATCGCCAAATCATCTATGAATACCCGGAAGGTGGCGGGGCCTACATTGTCGCCCGCAACAATTTGGGGGAACTGCCGTCGCTGACCGCCGCGGGGGCGTTGATGATCGACTATGTTCTCACGGTTGCCGTCAGCGTGGCGGCAGGCATCGCGGCCCTGACCTCAGCCGTACCGAGTTTGTTCGAGCATCGCGAGGCCCTCGGACTGGTCGCCATTATCTTCATTATCGTCATGAATCTTCGTGGCGTGCGGGAGTCGGGAAAATTCTTCGCCGTCCCCACCTACTTTGCCATCGGCGCCCTCGGAGTAATGGTGATGGTCGGAAGCGTACAGGCCCTGTTCGGGCAAGCTGTTTCCTTGACGCCGGACCGTCAGGAGGCGGTCGAAGAGCTAACGCTGTTTCTGATCCTTCGCTCATTTGCCGCCGGATGTTCGGCCGTGACCGGAATGGAAGTGATCTCGAACGGCGTGAAAGCTTTTCGCCGACCAGAGTCCCAGAACGCCTCGACCACCATGATTCATATGTCACTGGTTCTGGCGGCATTATTTATGGGGGTCACCTTCCTGGCCGACCACTACGGAGTTCTTCCCAAAACGGATGAGACGATCGTGTCCCAATTAGCACGTCTCACCTTTGGCACCGGGGCTCTGTACTACGCCCTCCAGATTGGAACAATGCTGTTGCTGGTCCTTGCCGCCAACAGCGCCTTCGCCGGCTTCCCCCATCTCGCTTCAATCCTGGCGCGCGACGGCTATATGCCACGCCAAATGGCGACATTCGGCGACCGACTAGTGTTTTCGAACGGGATCGTCATTTTAGGAATCTTCGCCTGTTTCCTTCTGGTCCTCTTTCACGGCGACACACACGCCTTGATCCCGCTCTACGCCGTCGGCGTGTTCATCTCATTCACATTGTCCCAATCCGGCATGGTGCGCCGATGGCTGACCAAAAAGGGGCCTCACTGGCGAAAGAATCTGATTGTGAACGGAGCAGGCGCCGTCACGACCGGCATCGCTACCATCATCCTTGCTAGCACGAAGTTTACACAGGGCGCCTGGATCGTCTTTCTCCTGATTTTTATATTGGTCTTGATGTTCCGCTCAATCCATTCTCATTACAAGGCCGTCGCCGAACAGATCACCCTCACGCGTGATCACCGTCCTCCACTTCCACGACGCAATATCGTCGTGATTCCCATCAACGGCGTCAATCAAGCGGTCATTCGTGCGGTCGATTATGCACGCAGCCGTCCCGGCGAAATTCATGCAGTGATGGTGGATGTGGACCCACAGGCCACAGCGCGCATACAAATCCAGTGGGCGCAATGGGGTTGTGGAGTCAATTTGCTCGCCCTCCCCTCTCCCTACCGCTCAGTTATGAAGTCCTTGCTCGACTACATCGAAAACATTCTAGAAAAGGAACCTGACATCTGGGTCACCGTCGTCATCCCGGAGATTCTGCCCGCCCATTGGTGGCAGAGCGTCCTGCACAACCAACGCGCACTACTTCTCAAAACCGCGCTCCTGTTCAAAGACCGCGTTATCCTGACTGATGTGCCCTTTCACCTGAAGAGATGATTGTGAGAAGTAAAAATGTACAAGGTAAACGGGAAAAGTTGGGATTGAGTTTTTGCCTTTTTACTGTTGCCTTTTGCCTTGCGCTTCCAGCGCAGCAAGTGCTCGCCTTCAAGATCCTTGAACCGACGGAAGGGGCCAAACTAATGCCAGGCACAGCCATCACCGCCCGAGTGGACCTCGGCAAAGACTCCGGTATCGTCCAGGTCCGCTACTATTGGTACGGTGAACAAGATGACACGCTGGTTGAACAGGAAGACGCCACAGCCACGGGATCGATCGTTGCGCCGGTGGCGATGATCGGATTGTCCGACCATAACCCGCCCTTTGGCGGCCCGTTGCGAGTCCCGAAGGACGGCATCGGGCCAATGCGTTTGCTGGCAGTCGCAGAAATCTCGCGTGGACGGCTGGGCACCAGATCCGTCTTCGACGAAATCTTAGTACAAGTCGAACCCCATGCCGCCCTCACCACCATCGACTTTGAAACCGACAAGCCCTTGCAACTCGGCCGAACTGGCCAATCCTCCGCATTCGGCCACGTCGATTCAATGGGTAAGATCTTCGAGTTACCGGTAGTAGGCGAGTTCAACGATGGCGTGACCCGACGAATTAGCTCACCGGCCAGCGGCACTAGTTACAAGTCTTCTAATGACAAGGTCATCAAGGTCTTAAAGGATGGCTTGCTCCAGATAGTCGGCAACGGCAAGACCATGCTCACAGTAACCAATCGCGGCAAACAAGCCTCGCTCGATGTCGGAGTGACCGTAAACGATGAACCGAACGAACCGCCGGTGGCCGACGCAGGAGCGAACAAGATCGTGAAAGCCGGGTCGAAAGTGAAGCTGAGCGGATTACAAAGCCGCGATGCCGAAGGCGAAGCGCTCTACTATGCGTGGAGTCAGGTACGCGGCAGCAAGATCGCGCTGTTGGACGTGGATAACGCCGAAGCGTCGTTCCTAGCGCCGACCGTGTCAGAGAAACGCACCTACCGGTTTAAGCTACGGGTGACGGATAAGAAGGGGGCGGATAGTTTGCCAGCGTATGTCGACGTGACCGTTGAACCTTAGCAGGCTGCTGAAAAAGGCACCCAACTTCGTTCTCGTCTCGCAAGAGTCCTCAACGTACCCCAGAGGGTACTCCTCCGGCTCTTGACTCGCCTGCGGCCTCGTTGGCTGACCTTTTTGAGCAGCCTGACAGACAGTCACCCTTCTTGACCTACCTTGGGAATCAACACC
>DATHTZ010000204.1:0-1748 GCA_035462675.1 Nitrospiraceae bacterium
CGTCACTCACCCCATACCTTCTCTCGATAACTGCTTGATCTATGGGGTTTTCTCTGATTCCCTTCGGCGCCGGCGTCCATCTCGGTTGCGCGGGGGTTGCAGATTCGGCTTCAAGAGCTTGCTTGATCGCTGGTGTGTCCAGTCGATCCACCGCCTGTTTGTTTCCTCCCGGAATCAGATACCCGTAACAGTCCACCGTGATTTGGATAGAGTGGTGGCCCAGATGCCCAACGAGATGGGTATCTGGGAACAAAGGAGTGACTCGTTGGACAACAGCCAGTCTTCGCAGCGGCTGTGCCGGCGTCCTTCTTTTGCTGTGCGCTCCCTGGCAAGTGCCGACTTCACCGGCCCCGGTGTCTCCGTCCTCGACGGCAACACCATCGAAGTCCTGCCAACCAATATCCTGAGCGTATCCGTCTCAGCGGCATCGACTGCCATGAAAAAGGCCAAGCCTATGGGAAGCGGGCGAAGCAAGCCGCCTCGGCCCTCGCCTATGGGAAAGAAGTTACGCTTCAGACTCACGGGAAAGATAGGCACAAGCGCATCCTTGGAGACGTGATCCTGCCCGATGGCACGAACGTCAATCACGCGCTGGTTAAGGAAGGCTGTTGCTGGTGGTATCGAAGGTATGCGCCAGGGGATATAGTGCTGGAAAAGCAAGAAAGAGAAGCGCGAGAAGCCAAACGAGGCTTGTGGGTCGATCCTCACCCGGTGCCGCCGTGGGAATGGCGCAGTGACAAAACCTTCGGCCGTTAGCCTTCAAACCCTTGCCCGTCTCGCTCATTGCTTTAATAGCGGCGCGGCTTTCTGCTTTGGGCTATCTTGTCCGGGGTTCTGGCTGCCGAGTTCTTTTTTCATGGATTCCACTTCCTGCTTGAGGGTTTCCACCTCCTGAGCCAAGGCCTCTGTTGAGCGAGCCTCGGCTTCGGCCGCGCGAGTTCCTTCTAGCGACCCGCCAACCGTCGCGGCCCCGCCTCCCACTTGAGGAGCAGCTTTCCTCTTGGTTGCCAAGGCCCGCCACGCTTGGTCCAGTAGCTGATAATCGACGGCAACAAACCTGTCGGTCGACTGTTTCATTGTCGGCGGATGCGGGCTATCGGCTCGGAGAGCGGCTTTCGGAGTGAACTGCAGTGTACGGTATCTGAGGCCTGAATAATCGAGTGGCTCCTGTGATCGGTAGGAGAGGTCGGCCATGTCCAGGTTCGTCCGCATCTCGTCGTAGCGATATTGAGAGAGGATCACATACAGCTGTCGGCCATCGGCATAGAGTGAACCGGTGGTCGTTTCCGTGGTCGGTGATTGAAATCTATTAGAACCTTCGTGCGTCGTCACCACACGATACTCGATAGACTGATTGGGTGTTGCTGTACGTAAGCCGTCTGCAAGCAGTGGAGCGAGAAACTGGATCTGATCTTCCGAGAAGAGGGGGTAGGTAGCTGGCTGTCCTGCAAAGCCTGTGACGACACGACGATGGGGACCAATACCTGCTTCATGAATCTCTAAGCCTGCCAATAGCTGGGCGAGAAGGGCTGGTTCCAGCTTGATCGGATGACTGGCCTGAATCAATGGGTCAGAAATGGTCTGCAGAGACACGGATCCGCGAGCGTCCTCAAAGAGGATTTGTCCGGTCGGGACAGTCGTGCTGCAGGCGGTGCCGGCTAAACAGAGCAGGGCTAGCAGAAACACACGACTGTAAGACCTGTTCCCTACCTGATCCTTTGGTGAAGGAGTCATCGGTGCGAATGAGT
>DATHTZ010000205.1:0-6322 GCA_035462675.1 Nitrospiraceae bacterium
TGAAAATGCTCTAGACGTGTTGTTGGCGGAGGGGGCGAGATTTGAAACCCCTACAGCATCAGAGACTATAGGGCCTGATCTCACCGCATCGGTTCTATCTCAACCATTTACGAAGGCCAGAGCCAGATGAAAGACCGATCAAACCAGATCGGGCACGATGGTTCCGCTACAGTTAAGCTACAGTGCGAGATGTTGTTCAGGAAACGCGGTCGCTGGCTAAACCGGTTTCAACAGCCCGCTTGGTGATATCCAGACTTCATGCGATTTTCCGTCTCGTTTATTTCACGCACTGAGCCGTTTGGGAAGCACATAAACTCATGAAGTTGCTCGCCAATGTAACCTCCGAAGCGGTTCTTGGCATTGACACCAACCGAAACGACGTGACCATATTGACCACTGTTGACATACTTCTCAGGTCGAGAAAAGCGAAACATCACATTAGAGGGGTCGATCAAATTAGCACTCAGACGTTGCTTGATCATTTGCTGGTAGTCGCTCGGACATTCTGCAAAGGTGTTGTTGGCCAGTTGTTCGGCGGTCGGTTGCCCACCGGATGACGCGCATCCGCTTAGTGAAAGCATTATAATGATTACAACCAGATTATTTCGTCTCATCCATCCTCCAATAAATGTCAGTAGTAGGCTGAATTTTATAGCAAAAGCTGGAGATGGATACCAGTGCCCATTCAGAGGAAGCGGCTTGCACATTCGCAGACTCGGTATTGATCTATTTCACATACAGACTGGCAACTTTTCAAAAACCTTCACGAGCCGCTATCAGTAAGTCCAAGAATTTCATATGGTTCCGTTTTGACATTTAGCAGTCCAGAAACAACTGATTATGATCACAAGAAGTAGGTTCAGGAAGACGTGTGCGGGACTTTTAGAACTACTGAGCATAATTTGTTCTGAACAGTGAGGTTGGCTCGAACCTTCCCATAAAAAAACTGCTCTTATGGTCACGCGAATTCACATTCTGATAAACACGTGTATTGGTCGGGAGTTCCTTGTAAAATCCCGTTTCAGAGTCGAGCAGAATGTTCTTGTTCCACACGTGTAAAAATGCGTACCGTCCGCCAGGAAGAACTGTTCCCTGTACCCCATCTCTAAACTGTCCTTTTTTGTCAATGGCTCCTTCCACACTTAACATTGGGCTGTCGGGCCTATTTTTGTGGAGCAGATCGACGACTAAACTATCCTTACGTTTCGTCATATGAAATCCGCTCTCGACCATTAGAACGTCGCCGGATACATGGTCTTGCCTACTCGTCATGAACATCCTGCCATTTAGTACCAGGCCATCAGTAAACACGGTCTTGTCTGGTCCGACCGTTTGAACTATGTGAACCTTTCCCGCCACTATACATTTCAGATACACGTCACCTTTGTCATCACCGGAATCAAAGCAGATAACATCATCACCAATAAATAAAGGGCCAAACGTCGTACGAAACTGGCCGGCAGGAATCACTTCAACGATTGAGTGGCTCTGAGTTGTATCAATGCGTATCAGCGCCTGATTCATGTTATTGCGCTGATGAAATGATTCTGGATTCATCGGCGGCTCCTGAATCTTATCGCGAGTAATGAAGATAAATCGCGATGCAGGATCCCATTGAATGTGGGCATAGTTATAATATGTCTCCCCTATCGGAATCTTACGGCCTTCCAACCAGGAGACAAATGAATCCAAGAGAATACCCGGGGGTTTTCCGGGCTCTACGAGGTAAAGCTTTCCCCCCGTTACCGCAGCAGCTTTTGTCTGGTCCGGAGACGGATATACTGCTCTGAGTTCACCACCAAAAAGTTGTCTTTCCAGAACTGTGGGAACTTCTTCTGATATCGCCGTACCATACTTGAGCTTTTCCCCAACGGAAAAAAAGAATGGTGCCGATGCCTGCTCAGTAAACTCAGACGGTTTGTAGACAACAATACCGCCTGCCGAACCACAGGCAACCAAGACTCCTGTGCAGCACACCAATAGAGCGGCTACCGAATACCAAGTAATTGGCGCGATAAATCGTTTATGGCTCAGGAACCAGCTTTTGATTACGAGAGGGAAGGACTGTAGTTCCATATGGCAATCACGGTTTCGTTCGCTTATGTTCAGCGATCCATAAATATTTGTTTTTGGAATAGGTGGGAGGATACGTCAAACTCCATTAAAAATCGACTTCTCCGCCCTCGACGATGAAAGAGGTTTTTGAACACGGTGCGCGGAATGACTTGCTCCGTCCTTTGGACGAAGTGGTGAAGCAGACAAGACTGGCGGAGTCTGTGCTAACTTTGTGCTAAAAAATTCCTAAATCCCAAGACTCATCAGAATCAATGGAGATAGTGAATACCACCTAAGAGCCAGATACACAGAGAGAAACGGGGAAACCACTTGAAACACCGAGTCTTTTCGAAATTGTCTTGCTTCCATTCCTAAACCGCTGGTCGGGCATCTAAGCCGCCAGAGCAACTCCTTGAATTTCAAAGCGGAGGAGAGGGCCCAACGATAGTTGGAGCGCTTGCCCTCTATTGCGCGCATAGTTTCTTTGACGCGAGACGTGCGAGACAGGCGGGACGAGCAAGACGGGCTAAACGGGGAGGGCCTGGTGGTTTCCCAACTGCGCACCTCGAAATAGTCTCTTCCAATTCTCTACACCTCTCTTGAGGGGAGTGGCCGAGGTTGCCCTCTACTGCGCGCATCGAGCGACCACTGCTTCATCGTGGGGACTCTGCGAGCAAGGAGGGCACCTGGCTACTCCTTTCCCATCCTTCTCAGGCCACCCGTTGCACAAATACGATGGTCCTTCCAAGCTTGCTCGTTTTCCAATAGGAGGGTGGCCTGATTGGTCTCCCACTGCGCGCGTCCAACGAGGGTCTTCCGAGACCGCGCGTTGCGCGAGCACAGGAGACCAACAGGCTACCCTCTCCCCCTACAAGCCCAACACCCACCGATGCCCGTTCTTTTCCAGCAACGCATCCGCTTCGCTTGGTCCCCAGCTGCCGGCGGTGTAGAAGTGAACGGATTTCTCGTCGGTCAACAGCGGGTCATAGAGGCGCCACGCCGTTTCGGTGAAATCCGCGCTGACGAAGAGAGTCTGATCGCCGATCATGATGTCGCGGAGCAGCGTCTCGTAGGCTTCGGGAAGCTGGCCAAAGGCTTGTTCATAGTCGAACTGCAGCGCATGGTCGCTCAGTTGGAACGGCCTCCCCGGACTTTTCACGGAAAAACAGAGCGAGAACCCTTCACTAGGCTGGAGCGTGATCAGCAGCATGTTGGGCTGAATACTGCCTGGTGCGAGGGACCGAAATACTTGGGTGGGGGCCTCACGAAAGGTCACCGCAATCTGAGTCAGTTTCCGCGGGAATCGTTTGCCCGTCCTGAGATAGAAGGGTACGCCCTGCCAGCGCCAATTGTGAATCTCCACTTTCAGCGCGACAAACGTCTCCGTGATCGAATCCTTCGGGACCCCATGTTCCTCACGATAGCCTGGAATCGACTGGCCGGCGATCTGCCAGGACGTGTACTGCCCAAAGACAATATCTTGAAGAGTGATTGGGGCAATGGAATGCAGCACTTTGAGTTTTTCATCCTGGATTGCCCCAGCATCGAAGGAGGCCGGCACTTCCATCGCCACGACCGTCATGAGTTGGGTCAGATGGTTCTGAACCATATCGCGGAGCGCGCCGGCCTGCTGGTAGTAGGCCCCACGATGCTCGACGCCGAGATCTTCGGCAACGGTAATCTGAATATTCTCGATGGTGTCGCGTTTCCAGAGCGATTCAAAAATCGGATTCGCGAAGCGGAACGCCAGGAGATTCTGCACCGTCTCTTTGCCGAGGTAATGATCGATGCGGTAGATTTGGGATTCCTCGATATAGCGATGGAGGGTCGTATTCAGGCGCCGGGCTGAGGGAAAGTCGTAGCCAAACGGTTTTTCGAACACGACGCGAACCCACCCGTGGCTCTTGAGCAGTCCCGCCTCGTGCAGCTGTTCCATCGCGATGGGCACGGTATCCGGTGGCAAAGCCAGGTAGAACACCCGGTTTTCCGGCATGTTGTGCGCACGCTCCAATCGTCGAATATAGACGGCCAACGCCTCATAATCTTGCGTTCCTCCTTCATGTAGAGGCTGGTAGTGAAGACACTCCTCGCACCAGACGCGCAACTCCGTTTCATTGCGCCAGCCGGCTTGCTGCAGACCCTCGAAGGCCCAGAGCCGAAACCCCTCTTCACCCATCTCGGGCAAGGCGGCGCCGACGATCAGCGTGTTGCGGGTTTCCAAAACTCCTTGGTCTCGCAAATGATACAGCGCGGGCAGGAGCTTCCGACGAGTCAGATCGCCGGTGGCACCAATAATAACAAATACGTGAGGCTCAACCTGATGTTCCGACATCCGCAGGGTCCTCCGTGTGAACAGTCAACTATCTATGAGTCTACATTATTCACGAACGTTTCTTCTGCTTCTTTCGCGACAGGGTCCTTGTTCAGAACCACGCCCGCACGCCCACAAGGAATCGAATCTGACTTGGATTGCCCCCGTCTTGACGCACGAGAGTAGCGGTCTCGCCAAAGCTCCGGTCGAGGGAGATGCCCACATAGGGCGCAAACTCACGCCGGATTTCATAGCGCAGCCGAGCCCCCAATTCGAGATTGTTGAGACCCGAACCGGTCGTGAATTCCTCGACTCGTTGTACGGCAGCGTTGGTCTCAAAGCGGGTCTGGAGGATCAATCGTTGCGTCAACAACATATCCTTCGTCAACAACAGCCTGGCAGACACCGCCCCGTTCTGATCGATGAACAGAGAGGACTCGAATTCATAGTTGTACGGCACGAGTCCCTCGATCCCGATCACCCCCAAGCCTCGCGTCACATTGCCCCCCTTGAAGGACTGCGTTTCGACACGGCCTCCCATTTGCAGATCGTAATACTTCCGGATAAACCGGCCATACAGGAGTTGAAAGTCCACGTCGTAATCCGCTTTGAACGCAGTGTCCTTCTGCCCTTCGCTTTTGAACCAGAGTCGGTTGTAGTCCCCGCCGTACCAGCCTTCGAGGTCCCACCGGTAGTCGTCATGCCCTCGACTCCCACCTGTGCTTGGGCGGTATTCGAGAACATCGACAAGCGTGAATAGACGGTGCTCCTGATCGTTAACGGGAACTGGCCAGTCACGTCGTGAAGATATAGTAGGTCGCGTGCCTTCTTGCCCGGGAAAAGAGTGCGCTCCAGTGGGCGTCATGGAGATCCCTTGTACAGTTTGTGCCGAGACAACTGTCGCGACGATGTCCTCGCTGAGCAAGCCAGCCAGCATCATCGCAAAGACAGCTCGCAGAGAACCTCTCACTAGCGCACCCCCGTTATGTATCAGACACATCGACGATGCGGAACATCCCTGCGTCCATGTGGAGGAGCAGATGGCAGTGAAACGCCCAGGGCCCCGGAGCATCCGCGGTGACGGCGACGGACAGCCGTTCCGCCGGCTTGACGATGACCGTATGTTTCCGCGGGAGATAGACGCCGGAGCCATTTTCCAAATGCATCCACATCCCGTGGAGGTGGAGCGGATGCTCCATCATCGTATCGTTCACAAACGTCAGACGCACTCGCTCGCCGTAGCGGAAGCGAATCGGGGATTTGGCTTCTGAATACTTCTTGCCGTCGAACGACCACATGTACCGATTCATGTGGCCCGTAAGGTGGAGTTCAATCTCGCGCTCCGGCTCCCGTTGGTCTGGGTAGGGCGCAAGACTTTTCAAATCGGTGTAGAGCAACACACGCCGCCCACTGCCTTCCAGCCCCCTCCCCGGTGCTCCCATACGATTCTGCGAATACTCTGCGACCATTTGATTGCCGGGGCCATGATCGTCGGGACCATGCTTGACGGGCTCGGCGCCTGGTATCTGCGAACGGCCTCGACCACACGCATCCATGACCGCCATCTCGTGCATGTCTTGCCTAGGAGGCGTTTCCGAACCGTGCTGCCCGTGCTCAGTGCTGGAACTATCATCAGGAGGTTTCACCTGCTCGATGTCGCCGGGCGGCTCCATCTTGGGCATGGTCATGCCGACATGGGAGTCCTTGATGCCTCCCATGTCCATACCCTCCATACTCATGCCCATATCCTCCATCGTGCGAAGCGGCCGAGGCCGACGTTCTGGAATCGCCGCCGCCATGCCGGTTCGTGGAGCCAGCGTGCCGCGCGCATAGCCACTGCGATCCATCGTCTCGGCAAAGATGGTGTAGGCACGGTCCTCGATGGGTTCGACGATCACATCGTAGGTCTCCGCCACGCCCATGCGAAACTCGTCCACCACGACGGGCTGAACATTC
>DATHTZ010000206.1:0-2857 GCA_035462675.1 Nitrospiraceae bacterium
AATGGAACGGTTTGTCATACCTGCGCTGCTTGCAGCCAACCCGACAATCCGACATGACATTAAAACGCTCCTTGTGTGGGCGGAAGAGTCCCAGAAGGCTCTGTGGATAGCGTCCAAGAGTTTCGCCCGTGATGTGCTGAGTCGTGGCGATAGACCACCCGACAAGAAAGCCATTAGAAGCGTGGTGCAACAGATGCCCGTGCACTCCTGATACTGGTCTGTTTTGGAGGCCCGTTTTTACGAAATTCTCCAGGAGTACGAGCTCAACCACGGCTCTGACGAGATTCTTTGTCAGTGGCTCAAATCAGTACGATACGCTCTGAAACAAGCCTGGGAGCAGCATCGTACCTCGGTTTCCATGGGAGACGCCTGGGCGATTCGGGCACTGGTAAAAGCCGAAGGGCCTGTACGGGCCAAACTAAGAGAACTAGACGAGGAAATCTTCAAACTCACACCGGCGATGGAGGTGATATGAGCAGGTTTATCGAGTGGCTGGAGAACCTAAACGCGAAGGACACCAAGGTAAGAGCGGTGCTCCGTCGAAGCCTTGCCTTCGATCTCGGAGCATACGTACCTGCCTATCCCTACGTTGAGCCATTTCTGAAAGATGAGAATAACTCCTGGCGGAGGGAAATGCTTTATCTCGTAGCTGGTCTTTGGGCAGCCCACTGGCGGGAAGGCTGGTTCGGTACCCCGATGACTATTGGAAAGGCATGTGCTGCTCATCGGGCGGCAACTGGCTCCACCAGCACCGAACGCCGGTTCATCACGCTGCTTGATTCCGACAATGATCAGTTGCCTCACCATCTGCGTCAGATGGTTGCTCTGCTGAAAGATCAGCCCATAGACTTCGAGGCCCTTCTGACAGGTCTTGTGTATTGGAACGACGATAGAAAGCGCACCCAGAACGCATGGGCACAAGATTTCTACCGAAACATACAAGATGACAGGGAAACAGAACCCACTATCCAGGAGGAGAAAACCGCATGAAGACCTTGATCGAGATCCATGCCCTGCAACATTTCGCTCCCTCGAATTTGAATCGCGACGACACCGGTGCTCCCAAGGATGCTTGGTTCGGCGGTAGCCGCCGTGCGCGGGTTTCTAGCCAGTGTCTCAAGCGTGCAGTTCGCAGCTATTTCGGTGAAAAGAAAAGCGAGGGATTTTTTAGCCCCGATGAACTCGCGGTGCGAACCAAGCGGGTGTATCAGGCCATTGCCGATCTGCTGGATGATAAGCGCGCAAAGGACGAAACGATGGCCAAGGCGGAAATGGCCTTGTCACACGTCAAACTCAAAGCCACTGAAGGGGGAAAGACTCAATATTTGCTCTTTCTTGGTCAGAAAGAAATAGCGGCTTTGGCCGATGCCATTCATCAGTTTTGGGATCAGATTGTTCCTGAGGCGAAAGAAGCTGGTGGAAAGACCAAAGGGAAAGAGAAAAAGGCGGCTGCGGGCAGTGCGCCGAAGGAAGTTCATGACCGCATAGACTCCATCTTCAACGGCGGCAAGGCCGTGGATGTGGCGCTCTTTGGACGCATGCTGGCTGATATGCCTGAAAAGAATCAGCACGCCGCCTGTCAGGTCGCCCACGCGATTTCGACCCATGCGGTCGAACGAGAGTTCGATTTCTATACGGCTGTGGACGATCTGAAACCAGAAGATACGGCTGGCGCTGACATGATGGGGACAGTGGAATTCAATTCGGCCTGCTTTTACCGCTATGCGGTGGTTGACTGGGAGAAATTAAAAGGCAATCTTCAGGGCGACGCGGAGCTTTCGGAAAGAGGATTGAAGGCGTTCCTGGAAGGCTTTGTGGTGGCAGAACCAACTGGCAAACAAAACACCTTTGCAGCGCATAATCCCTCAGAGTTCGTGGCCGTGTCCGTTCGTCATCATGCTGCACCACGCAATCTTGCCAACGCCTTTGAAACGGCTCTTCGTGTGGGCAAAGATGAATCTTTGACCAAAAAGTCTGCCGAGAGACTTGTTGAGAAAGCGAAAAAACTGAACGCTGTGTACGGAGGTGACGGACAAACCTTTGTGTTGAACCTCACGGAGACCAAACTTGATGGATTCGGTACATCGGTGAGCACGTTGAAGGAGCTGCTAGAGAAAAGTATCCATGCTGTGAAGGAGTAAATCATGACCACCCTGTTAGTACGATTCATAGCCCCCATGCAATCGTGGGGGACGACCAGTCGCTTTGACCACCGCGATACAGGGAAGGAACCCAGCAAGTCGGGTGTTGTGGGCCTCCTTGCTGCTGCAATGGGAATCGATCGCGAGAATTGGGAAGATGTGGAGCCGTTGACGCATCTTTCCATGGGTGTCCGTCACGACCGGCCGGGAGTTCCAAAGCGTGACTACCAGACTGCGCAGCACATCATTTCTGCTGATAGGTCAAAGATCCACGACACGGCTGTAACTACGCGAGACTATCTGGCCGACGCAGCCTTCCTGGTTGGGTTAGTAGGCGAAGACCGTACGTTTTTGGAACGAATACATGCTGCGCTACGCGATCCCGCCTGGCCTCTAGCCCTGGGCCGAAAATCTTATGTGCCATCCGAATCGATCTGGATGGAGAACGCTGTGCAGGATGCACCGTTGCGCGAGGCTTTGGCACGGTGCCCGTGGATCGCTACGCTGCGGAAATGGGAAGAACTGCCTGAGAAGTTGCTGGTCTCTTTCGAGTCCGAAGATGGATCGGGTGTCCTCAAGATGGACCAGCCGTTGTCATCGTTTGCAGAACGGCGCTTCGGTGCGCGGTTTGTACACTCGGAATGGATTCTTTTCCCTCAGGGGGTGACGCATGTTTCTGCATAGAATCCATCTTGACCCGCGCTGCCGTGAGGCCC
>DATHTZ010000207.1:0-4680 GCA_035462675.1 Nitrospiraceae bacterium
CACGTCACAGCCCAGTAAATCCTGAACATCCAGCTTGAACTCCACCAGGTCCAAGAGATCCCGGTCGGCTTGCAGCGTGATCAACAAATCCACATCGCTAGTCCGCTTCGCACGACCGGCAGCATGAGAACCAAACACCCGCACCCGCGACACTCCGTGCGAACGTGCAATCCGACTGATATCACTAGCCTTGCTCTTCAAAGCACGTGTGGTCATGAGTCCATCCCGATACAAATCAGCTCACGCCCAAGAATCTTGACGATCTTCTTATCCTCATCGTCCGTCAGATTGTGCTGCGCAATGAGATTCTTCGTCATGCCCTGAACAATCATGGCTTATCCCAGTTGAGCTTTTCACTCTCTCCCTGAATTACTACTTATCCAGAAGCTTCAAGGGTTACACTGTCTGTCGATAAGCTCAATGACCTTGAGAGCATTCTGATAATATTCCTTAATGCGTGAATACGTGATCCCTACTGATTCTCCATGAGCAATGGTATTCCGGTTGGCGACAATACTATCCACCGCATCTTTTGTTTGGCCTTCCGTAGCAACTTTCAGAGCCTCTCGCCAAGCAGGATTAAACGAGCCTGTGAGATCCAAAATCTTTTTCATCTGAGGATTCTGGAATTGCTTTAGTCTCCGCTCAACATATCCAGCCACATCAGAGGCTGAGCGTTTCTTGGAATACTCGATATAAATGTGCTGAACAGAAGTTTCCAAGAAGCCCGACACAAGAATACATAGGTAGCGCGCCCAATGTGATTGAAGCTCAGCATCGCCAGAGAAACTGGACACTTGCGAAAAAATATTGTCCAGTCTCTGCTGTTTCTCTCTTACTGCTTGAGTCTTCATTTCACAGAAGAAAAGGCCTCAGTTGCCAGACGAATTCGAGTACTAACATTTTCCTCTGTAGCAGTACTTGTTTCACAAGCAGTAATAAATTTTGCGTCTTCGAGTAAACCCTCATAGCATCGCTTGACAGCTTCGCTGTCTCGAACGCTCGCTCGCAATACTCTCTTAGCCATACCAACCATAACCGAATCAAAAACTGCTGCATTAAGTGTCTTTCGCGGCCTGAAGGATCTTTTCCCTAATGCCTTACAAATAACACCGATCGTGCCTTCAAATACCTTAACAAGTTCATCCCGACCATGAAGACCAAGATGCCTATTTTTCCCCATATACTTATTTAGAAACTCCTTCATCGGAGCGCGATATTTTTCGGGGCTAAAAAGCAGGGAAAGAAATCGCAGTATCAGCTCTTGATCCCGCATCCTATTGCTAGCAGTGCCGTAGATATAGCGCCACGACTCATTCTCATTCATCTCCTTCAAGAGATCACTAAACTCACCGTGGTAGATACATGCTCTAATCTCTTGTGGCTGGAGTAGAGTACCGCCAGTATTCAACCTCTCAAAAATATAATAGACGCTGCTATCATCATCTGAGGGCTCATCTTGCTTTACAATTGTTGCATGAATTATGGAGTCACGGAGTCTCCGCCTGTCTTCCTCTCTAAGCTGCAGATATGTCAGTCCATCAAACTTTTTCTGGACACCCTTCAGTGAAAACTCCCTGCTAGTGGGCTTGTACACCCCCGCGTAAAAATATTGGAGAGTTCGAAGCCTTTGCTGCCCGTCAATTACCAGAAGTTTCTGCGTGCCGGGTTCCTTGGACAAGAAAATGCCCGGCACAGGTAACCCAAGCAAAAGTGACTCTATAAATCGCGAAGCTTGCTTGGGTTTCCACACGTAGCTTCTTTGAAAGTGAGGAATTTCAATATCTCCATCTGTAATTCTCTTAATGAGGCCATCAACCGGAAAATCAGCACCATAGCTTGTTATCGAATACTTAAATGGGAGAACCTCGTCAGCGTCATCGCCAAGATGGTCCTCTATGCCATCTCCAAACTTTAGCGGAAGCCTCATAGGTGTTATGCTCCTAGCAAAGGGATGCGATTAACCAGTTCTCATGCACAGGAGACCGCGGGTGCCGCTGACCTGGGAGCCCGTCCGCCCGCAGCGGGGTCCCTACACCGGGCGGAGTGCGAGGACGGACGGGCTGGTCGGCGGCAGGACCCGCGGTCACGCCCCCACCATTTTTAATTGCTTCCTATTTCCCTTCAGCGCCTCCAGCATCGACAGAAAAATCAGCTTCCCGTCTTCATTGCCCAATACCGTTTCCGCGCAGCGTTCCGGATGCGGCATCATACCCAGCACATTCCCTTCGGCATTGATGATCCCTGCAATGTTATCCAGCGAGCCGTTCGGATTCGCTTCCGGCGTCACCTTACCCTCTGGCGTACAATAGCGGAGCACAATCTGCGCATTCGCCTGCATCGCCGCCAGCGTGACCGGATCGGTATAGTAGTTCCCGTCTGCATGGGCAATCGGAATCTTGAGCACCTGGCCGGACTCATAGGCGCTGGTAAAGGCCGTGGCCGCATTTTCAACCTTCACCGACACATCCTTGCAGATGAAATGCATCGACGTGTTCCGAAGCATGGCCCCCGGCAACAGCCCTGCCTCGAGTAGAATCTGAAATCCGTTGCAGATGCCGAGCACCAACCCACCCTTCTTCGCAAACTCCTTCACCGCCCCCATCACCGGCGAGAACCGCGCGATGGCGCCAGTCCGCAAATAGTCGCCATAAGAAAACCCCCCCGGGAGGACAATCGCATCCAGCCCAGCGAGCAAGGTCTCCTTGTGCCAGATCATCTCCACATACTGCCCCAGCACATCCTTGAAGATATGCTGACAGTCGTGATCGCAATTACTCCCTGGAAAAACCACCACGCCGATTTTCATTTCACTTACCCTCACTCCGTTGCAACGAGATGGCAGGATTTGGTTTTACTGCGCGCGTCCAACGAGGGCCTTCTGAGGCCGCGCGTTGCGCGAGCACGAAACCAAGTCTTGCCGTCTCGCCATCTCACTGCAACTCATACCGATATTCTTCTACAATCGTGTTCGCCAGCAACTTTTCGCACATGGCCTTGACCTCAGCCTCAGCCTTGACCTTATCCTTCTCTTCGAGATCCACTTCCATGTACTTCCCGACTCGCACGTTGCCCGCATTCTTGAACCCCAGCGAATCGAGCGCATGCTCGATGGCCTTCCCCTGCGGATCGAGAATCCCCTGTTTGAGCGTGACATGAATTTTAGCTTTCACTGTCCCTCCCTTAATTCTTCTTACACCCCTCGACGAAGGGCGGCATGAATGCTCTCACGTGCGCGCATCGGACGAGCACCGTTTCTTCGTGCGCGTTCTGCGAGCACAGAGAGCGTTGATGTCGCCCTTCACTCCTGATTCCCCTGATCAGGCGTTTTGGGCTGTCTATCTATGTATCTCCTGATCCACAAAATCCCCGCGGCCGTCCCAATCCCAGCCAAGGCAAGCGCCACCATCGGCCAGCGCCAGCGTGACCCGTCGAGACGATAGGCCAGGACAGCCACCAGCGCCGTCGACACCAAGATCGACGCCACCAACCCAAAATTCATGAACCACTGCCGAAACGCCCTCACAATACCCCTCTCTTCACTTTCCCAGTGAGCAAAAGACGCCAGCCCTCACCAGGATGCGGTGATCGGGTTTACGTGCGCGCGTCGAGCGACCACTGCTTCATCGTGGGGGCTCCGCGAGCACCAAAACCGGCACCGAAGCCTTCCCCTCTCCTCGCTCTCTCCCCTCCACCCAAGGATTTGGCTCAGCCTTCGCGGGGGATGGTGGGATTGTCCTCGACTGCGCGACTTTCTCACCCGCCCACCCTGGACGCGCCGAGACGCGTGCTTGCCCAAGCGAGGGCCTTACTCTTCTACCAATCGTTCTACACTCTCACGCAACGGAGTGGCGCAGATCATCCTTTACTGCGCGCATCGAACGAGCACTGTCTCACCGTGCGCGTTCTGCGAGCAAGAAGGATGGTCTGACCACTCCCTATTCCCCCTTCCAGCCGCGCGTTGCGCGAGCAAAGAGGACGGTCCCACCGTCCCCCGCGTCCCCTCGTTATTCGCACACTCTTCTCAGAACTTCCTGATACGCCTCTTCAATCTTCCCCAAATCCTTCCGAAACCGATCCTTATCCATCGACTCCTTCGTCGTCTGATCCCAAAAGCGGCAGGTGTCTGGCGAAATCTCATCGGCCAGGATCAGCTGGCCGTTGTGCAGTCCAAACTCCAACTTAAAGTCGACGAGAATCATCTGTCGCTCACGGAAGAACGGCTGCAAGAGCCAATTCACTTTCAACGCGAGTCTCTTGATCTCGGTCATGTGTTCCGGCGTCGCCAGCTTCATCAATCGAATATGTTCGTCGGCAATCAGCGGATCGCCCAACGCATCGTTCTTGTAGTACCATTCGACGATAGCCGGCTCGATAGGGTCACCCTCGTTTAGCCCCAGCCGCTTCGCCAAACTGCCTGCCACGACATTGCGGACCACCACTTCGACCGGCACAATCGTGACCTTCTTCGTGAGCAGTTCCCGATCACTGAGGCGCTCGATAAAATGCGTCGGCACACCAGCCTGTTCCAGCAATTGAAAAAGCCGCTCGGACATTTTGTTATTGATGACGCCTTTCCCGACGATGGTCCCCCGCTTCTGCGCATTGAACGCCGTCGCATCGTCCTTAAAGTACTGGACGACCTGATCCGGATTGTCCGTCGCAAAGACCTTCTTGGCC
>DATHTZ010000208.1:0-13073 GCA_035462675.1 Nitrospiraceae bacterium
GAAGGAAGGCCAGGCGGCGCCCAAGGGAATGGAGGGCGCCCTCGTGACTCGGGTGGCGATAAGTGTGGACGTGCTGGCGCGATTGCATCAGCAGATTCAGCACGTCTTGGTCGGCCTGCGCGATGCGCGGCAGCCGAAGCCGAAAGCATAAGCACAAGAAGGGGGCGAGGATGAGATATGTATGATTGCAGACCCTGCTAGGAGACGCTCTTCGAAATTACGGATTGAAAAACACTTCTATTTTTAGAGTGATTGGAATCAATGAGGAATACATGACGCATAAGTTTCGTCTGATTGTTTTAGTAGGGCTTCTGCTCATGAGTCCACAGCTGGCGGGGTGTGCAGAGATAAAGGCATCGTATCCCGTTCAGGATACGGGTCTTCATGCAGAGCGATCCAGCGAGTTGGTGTGGCTGGATAACCACCGCCTAAGATTTCACGGGGATCGAGCAGCCGAGCTTAAGGCAGACGATGTTCACAAAGCTCCTCGCTTCATCGGAGCGGGGGACTACATTTGGGACACGGAGGCAAACCGGCTGGTTACTGAACCAAGCTTGGAAGGTGCGATGCGGCTCTGTGTGCAGGGAGACTATATGACCTTTCTGCGGATGTCGCCGACTGATGAGAAAAAGTGGTTCGTGGTGACAAGGGAGAAAGGGCAAGAGACCGTGGCCCCACTCGTCAATGCGGAATGGTTCAATCGCTTCAGTTGTCGGTACTACGAGCAAAAACCCGAATGGGCGATCTCAGATCACGAGACGTTACCGCTCATGGACGGCCACGGATTCCTCGATTGGACTTCAGGGGAAGAGCAGCAGCCTCGGCAGAACCGACCTATCACGTTGTACCGTTCTAGTAATACTGAAGGAGTCAAGCTTCCCATCAGAATGCGTCAGGTTTGGCGGAACCTTGTGAAGTATGCGCCTTTCAGGAATGCATATTTCCTTCACCCTATTGCCTACATAGATCCACAAACGGGACAGGAACATGGGGTGGGCCCATGGCCAAAGGGTAAGCCCGTTTCTATATGGTGGTTTGCGCCTGACGGGAAGGTAACAACTGAGGAAATCCCTTATATGTCGTTTATGCGCGGTGGGTCGAGAGGGTTTTCCCCCACTCGTGAGGGCATCTTCATTTACTCTCACAAGACAGATGGTTTGGGCAAGCCTGGTGATGCGGGCGGATATTTGGCCCAAAATGGATCAATAACTAAAGTCATTACGGGGTATTTAGAAAATATTGCAGTGTCTCCAGATGGGTGTCAGGTCGCATTTATTTATGACCCATATGACACCGTGTATGGAAATGACCGTCTCAATAGGATCACTGTGAAAACTATCAACCTCTGTCAGGAGGTCCATTATGCCCATTAGCAAGACACTCAATGACTTAAGTAAGCTCGCGCTAGTCGCGAGCGACGCATCTTACTTCACAACATTTTTTCCGGTCGCTCATGAAAGTGCTTTGGCCCCTCTCGATGAGCGAGATCCGACTATCGTCCCGAGGTTTGATATCCAGGCCGGATTCTTCGAGTTTAAACAATTTCCCGATGCGCCAGGCATCCCCACGGGCTTTAAGGCCATTGCGTACGAAAAGAACTCACCTGGGAGTCCGAAGGAAGTGATTTTGGCTTTCGGAGGTACCGATGGGCCAAATCCAACTGACTGGGTCGCCAATACACAGCATCTTGGATGGAACCAATGGAATGAAAATAGAGACCAAATCTTCGAGTACCTGAGCAACCTTTCACCAGATACCAAGATCACATTCTCCGGGCAAAGCTTGGGTGGGACTCTGGCTCAATATGCTGCGTATGAATGGATACAAAGTAAAACAGCAGATCCCACCTTTGATAAGAGTCGAATCAATTTAATTACATATAATGCGCTGGGTGGTTATTTGGGATTGACAAGCCATTTAGGCCCTTACCAAGCATCTGTGCTCGATGGTCTTGGCCAAGCCGCTCATTATGTGATTACTGGCGATCTCGTGAGCCGTTTAGGAGGCGATCCGACAGCTGGTATTGGGCACGTCGGCGGCCAGATGTACCTCCTGGATTACCGCACGGTGAATCCTGATACCAGCGAATTGGTCAAGCTGGATCTGATCGAGGGCCATCGGATCGAAACCGGGTTCTATGCGGGTCTCCATGCACTTAATGCGTTCACGGTTGCCCAGAATCTGTTTTCAACCATGACTCCTCAACACTGGTATCTCCCGATGGCGTCTCTGCAAAATACGGCTGGTCTCCTCGGGAACATTCTCAACGGGCGAGATGTGAGCCGGGCCGAGTCTGTGCCTCGTCTCCTGGCTGGACTCATGGCCGGGATGACGTTTGGGAATCAGCAGGAATGGAACACGCTCGTTAAAGCGTATCTGACCAACCAACATGATGCTGGGAAACTCTCCGATAGTATGTATGCGTTCTATAGCGCGGCCATTCTGCCGGTCACCGTGGCAGGAAAGCCAGTCACTGCAGCCATTTATACGGCCTCAGCGATTCTGGCTGGACTCGCTGATGCGCTGGGGCTTGGGCTTGATGCGATTCAGTCAGGATTCAGCACCCTCAAAAATTTCTTGCAGGTCTCCACTGGACCTGCGGAGCCCGTGAGCATGTCGCAGGGCGAATTCTCGCAGAAGGCAGCTCTTGTCCTTGCGGCCTCCGGTGGCTTATCAAACACAAATGCACTGAGACAGGAATTCCTCGCGCATAGCCTCAGTCCCGATGAATTTGCGCAACAACTTCTGAATGTCAGCGGCAGTACGTGGCGAGATACCGCGCTGGCCAATTTGCGTGATCAATTGCCGACTGCGACGGACAAGGTGCAGGTCAATGGTCTGGCCGTGGCGTTCTATGACACGCTCAGTGACACTCCGGACCTTGCCCCGTTTGACCTGACCCTGTTCGCCCAAGAACGCGAGGCGTTCATTCTCGACACCGCCTCAGGATTTGCCAATGCGTTCCAAGACTTCACGCAGAAGATTACGAATGTGGCCTTTAATCTGGGCCAGACGATCAGCAACTTTGCTGACATTCAGTTGATCGATCAAGCCTACGCGGCGGAACTCAACGATCCACGACTCTCGGCGACGATACGGGCTGCAGTCGAAGAAGCCCGCGACATCGTCCAGCGCGCGGGCCAGGTGGTGGTGATTGAAAAAGGGATGGGGCCGAATCCGTTTACTGGGGGGAGCTTCAATCCCAACGATCCCGGCACGATTTCCACCGTCACGCTACCTGAAGGACAACTCCAAGCCTATACGCTGGCATTGCCCTTTGAGGCAGGGACCGGCGGGCAGCGCGTGCAGCTGCAACTGAGCGGGACCGGCGTGTCGGCGTTGCGGGTGCGCGCCAACGGGACTGAGCTTACCCCGCAGAATGGTTTCGTGACATTGACTGTGCCAGAAGGCCAGCGCCAACTCGTCTTCGGACTGCAAGTCAAAGACGATGTTGATGTGGCCGGCGGCCTGACTCTGAACGCCACGTTGGTGGATGCCGGCAATGTGGCGACGCATAATTCCCATCAAGAAGCGACCCTTAGCGTGGATGCCCAAGTGGAAGGCACCATCGGCTATACCAATGGGCTACCCAGTCGCACGTTCACCGGAGATGCCACGGACAATGTCCTCGACACCATCAGTATGAACGGGACCCAGCTCAACGTGGTCGCGTTCGGGCAGGACGGCAATGATTTCTTTGTGCCCAACCCCGAGGGTCAAGGGAATCACCAGTTCTTCGGTGGGACCGGCGCGGATTTCTTACAAGGCGCACTCGGGCATGACCGGCTTTTTGGAGAAGGTGGCCGCGACATTCTGATCGGACTTGAGGGCGATGATGTGCTGGATGGCGGAGACCAGGAAGATGCGCTCTCGGGTGGATTGGGCAACGACGTGCTTGACGGAGGCGCGGGGGACGACAGTCTCACGGGCAACGGCGGGGCGGATCTCTTGCGCGGGGGCCTGGGGACGGACTTACTCGCGGGCGATGCCGTCATCACCGCACTGGCCGACATGGGGGCCGACTCACTCGACGGCGGGGCCGGGAACGATTGGTTGTTTGGCTTCTTGGGCAATGACACGTTAGTTGGGGGGGCCGAAGATGACCACTTATATGGCGATATACGGCCTGCAGGCTCGCCGAGTTTCAATTATGAGTGGCCCGGTCTCACCACCCCGGTGGCGGCGATTCCGTTTACCAGTCTCACCGGCGGCGCCGACTATCTCGACGGCGGGGAAGGCAACGATTACCTCCAGGGGGATGCGGGGGACGACGTGCTATTGGGTGGGGCCGACAACGACCAACTGATCGGCGATGATCTCCAAATCGGGATGATTCAAGAAGGCGCGGACTGGCTGGAAGGCGAAGGCGGGAACGATACGTTGGTCGGCGGCGGGGGCGAGGATGCGCTGTTTGGTGGAGACGGCGACGATATTCTCGTCGGCGACTATGCCGACAATGGCGTCCTTGGCTTCGACGATACGCTCGATGGTGGCGCTGGTGCGGATGAACTTCGGGGTGGAGGCGGGTCTGATCTCTTGCTGGGCGGGACGGAGAATGACCTCCTCTTCGCCGAGGCCGGGGACGATGTCCTCGACGGGGGACAAGGCGCAGACGAACTGCAGGGCGGAGATGGGGATGACTTGCTCGACGGCGGCACCGAGAACGATCGGCTTTTCGGTCAAGCGGGCGATGACGATCTAGCTGGTGGGGAGGGGAACGATTTATTAGTCGGCGGCGATGGCAACGATTTTCTGGATGGCGAAGCGGGCATCGATCGGCTGGAGGGTGGGGCAGGGAAGGATCTGCTCGTGGGTGGGGACGGCAACGACACATTGCTTGGTGAAGCCAATGACGACACCCTCGTTGGCGATGCGGGGGACGATGTGCTTGATGGCGGAGCCGGCAACAATCTGCTGCTCGGCGGAGATGGCAATGACCAATTGTTCGGCGGGAGCGGGGCGGATCAGTTAGAAGGCGGGGCGGGGAACGACGTATTGTCGAGCGGTGGTGGCATCGACACCATAGTCTATGACGGGCAAGGACAGGACGTCTTGACCGCGGATGCCGCCGATACGGTCGAACTCACGAACGGGCTCACGCCAACGACAGTTCTCGCAGGGCGGAGCGGCAACAATCTGGTCCTGCTGATGAATGGGACCACCGATCGGTTGACAGTATCATCCTTCTTTGCGTCGCCAGCGAATCAAGTGAGTCGGCTTCAGTTTGCCGACGGCATCGTGTGGAATACGGCGACGGTCATTGCACAATCGGCCCACACGCTCATAGGGACGGATGGCGCGGACGTCCTGCAAGCCCCCGATGCCCAAGATTACAGATTGGAAGGATTGGGTGGAGACGATGTGCTCTTTGGCGAGGCCGGGTTCGATACGCTGAGCGGAGGCGCAGGCCAGGACACGCTGGTTGGGGGCGCGGGCGATGATGTGTTGATCGGGGGGACCGGCGACGATACTTTATCCGGTGGAGCCGGAAATGATCGCTACGGGTTCAACCTTGGTGACGGGCTCGATAGTCTCGACGATCAGGCACTGGTCAATGCCGGGAATACCCTCTCGTTCGGATTCGTGTCGAACCTTATCCATGTGCATCGAGTCGTGAATCCTTCCGACGAATCCAAGTTTTCCTTGCTTGTGACGCCAGGCACCACGAACGAGGGGGTCCGGTTCGACACCTTCAATTCAAACAATGTGTTGGGTCCTCACGCGGTGGAGCGATTCGAGTTTGCCGATGGCACCAATTTGACGTACAGCCAACTGCTCGATCGTGGGATCGAAATCACCGGTACAGCGGGAGACGATCTCCTCAAGGGCACCAACATCCGTGATCTCCTCGACGGTGGCGCCGGCAACGACGAGCTGCGTGGCGGCGAAGGTAATGATGTCTACCTCTTCGGTCGAGGCTCCGGTCAGGATGTGGTCATCGATCGGAGCGGGTCTCTGGATGCGGTGCGTTTGGCTGCGGATGTGACGCCCGGCGATGTGACGGTGACGCGGAATGGGCAAGATTTGATCCTCGGCATTGCCGGAACGCAGGATCGACTCACCCTCGCCTTCTTCTTCCTCGCACCGGTGCTGCAAGTCGAACAGGTTCAATTTGCCGACGGCACCCTGTGGGATGCCGCAATGCTGACGACGCTCGCGCAACCGACCATCAGCGGCACGGCCGGTCCCGATACGCTCGTGGGCACGGCCGGTCCTGATCGGTTGTCGGGGTTGGGTGGAGCCGATACGATTCTTGCCTTGGCGGGCGACGATCGCCTCGATGGTGGCACAGGGGCCGATCAGTTGTCCGGCGGCCAGGGGCACGATACGTACGTGGTCGATGATCCCGGTGATGTGGTGACCGAATCGGCCAATGGGGGGATCGATACGATGCTGGCTGCTATCAGCTATCAACTCTCAATACATGTTGAAAACCTGACCTTAACGGGCACCGGTGCGATCAATGGAACAGGTAATGACGTGGCCAATGTGCTGACGGGTAACAGTGCTGCGAATGTATTGATCGGCGGAGCTGGCGACGATACCTATGTCGTAGGGACGGGCGACACTGCGGTGGAGCAGGCCGGCGAGGGGAGCGATACCGTCCAATCCAGCGTCAGCGTGACGCTGGGCGCCAATCTCGAGAATCTCTCGCTCACCGGCAGCCGGTCGCTCATCGGTACCGGCAATGTCCTCGAAAACGTTTTGCAGGCTGACGGATCGATCAGCGTACTGGCCGGTGGAGCCGGCAACGACACCTATGTGCTGAGTTTCAGCGGCGATGACGATATGATCGTCGAATCTGCTGCGGGCGGGGTTGATACCGTCGTGGTCGGACACGACTATCGCCTACCGGATTCCGTCGAGAACGTCACTGTTTCGTATACACGCATTCCCGACTTCAGCACGTTCAACAGGCTGGGCGACATGATTCTTGGCAGCCCCTGGGCAGGGTCCTCGCTCCTTTCTACCTCGAAACCGTTGGCCATCCTTGGCAATGAGCTCGACAATATACTGACGGGGGGCGCGACGGCCAATTGGCTCGATGGCGGTGCCGGAACCGACACCCTGATCGGCGGCAGCGAGGACGACACCTATGTGGTGGACCGTCTAGACGACGTCATTGTGGAACGGACTGATGGGGGTCACGACCATGTCTACAGCTCCGTGACCACCTATGGGCTGAGTGCAAACCTGGAAGACCTCACTCTGACTGGTGTCAATGCGATCAACGGAACGGGCAACACCCGAGCGAATATGATCATCGGCAACGACGCGGCCAATGTCCTCGACGGTGGGGGCGGTAACGATGTGCTCCTCGGCGGTGGCGGAAGCGACACGTATCTGTTCGGCCTCGGTTTCGGGCAAGATGCGATCGACGACTTTACGGCGCCCGGTGAGGTGGACACGGTCCAACTGGCCGCGGGGCTCACCGCCACTGATCTCGCCGTCCTTCGGCGAGGCAATTCGCTCGTGCTTCACACCATGGGGATCAGCGACACGATGACAGTCTTCGGGTTCTTTGTGAATCCCCCACAACATGCCACACGCGTCCGCTTTGCTGATGGGACGATGTGGGATGCGAACACGCTGCAGAGCCTCGCGATTCCGGACGACGGGTCGATTCCCACTTTTCCGGACAACCTGGGTGATGACAGAATTGTCTTGGGAGATGGGCCGGATACGATCCTCTTCGGTCGAGGATCGGGGCACGATACGATTGTGTTCGACGCCAATGGTAGCGATGTCGATGTGATTCAGCTGGCGGACGATCTGGCTCCGAAAGATGTTGTACTGACACGGGACTATTTTCAATACAGCACTAACCCCGGCGTCATGGACCTCACGATCGTTGGAACCGGCGATCGGCTCACGTTGGAGCTTTCGGCGAACTCTCCCACCATTGGAGCCTTCGACACTCAAGGTGTCATAGCCTTTGCCGACGGGACTCAATGGAACATGACGATGTTTCCAGTCGATCCCACGACGGGCGGATCCGGGAACGACATCTTCAACCTGAGTGATGCGATTACCAGCGCAACGCTGCGCGGATTCGGAGGCGATGACACCTATCGTGTTATCGCCACAAACATGCAGGTGGTCGAAGCACCGAACGAAGGAGTCGATACGGTCGAGAGCCGGATCAACTATACGCTAGGCTCCAACGTGGAAAATCTGACTCTGATCGACAATACGAGTTCTGCTGGACCGTGTGCCTCACGGGGAACAGGTAATGAGCTGGACAACGTCATTATTGGGAATCTGAACGACAATGTGCTCGACGGCGGCCTCGGCAACGATGTGCTGGTCGGTGGTTTCTTTCGGTCGTTTGAAAGCATTTTTATCTTCGGCGCTGGGAGCGATATCTTGATCGGCGGGGCGGGCGACGACATCCTCATCCCTGATAGCGGCGTGGCTGTGTTTGCCGGAGACTTCGGCTCTCTTCCGGTGGGTGGACCGCGTCTCCTTGAAGAGGTTCCTCATACTGCCGATGACCTCCTGCTCGGTGGAACAGGAAACGATGTCTACGTTCTGGATCACGCCCAAGAGACGGTGATTGAATTTGCCGATGAGGGGACAGACACCGTGCGGAGTACGGTGGACTATGTGCTGGGCGCCAATGTGGAAAACTTGACGCTGGTGGAACCGGCCTTCCGATTTTTGGATGGACCACTGTCAGGCACGGGTAACGAGCTGGATAATGTGCTTAGCGGCAACAGCCGGGATAACGTGCTCCGTGGCGGTGCAGGGAACGATACCTTGTGGGGCGGAGCGATTCTGGACATGGAAGATCACATCACCCTCTCAGGTGACGATCTCCTCCGTGGTGAAGCCGGCAACGATATCTACCTGTTCAAGGTCGGTGACGGGATCGACACGATTGAGGATGCGGCTGGGCCTGGCGAAGGCAACAGCATTCAATTTGGGGTTGGCATCGTTCAAAACGATCTGACGTTTACTCACAATCAAGTCGCACGGACGCTTGCGATTCAGGTGGGGAGCAGTGGGATAGATCAACTCATCTTGAAGAATTTCGATCCCACGAATGCGAATGGGTCGCTGGTGGTTGAGACGTTGACGTTTGCCGATGGGACAAACGCCAGTCTTGCGGCGCTGTTGGGACTGAGCGATCCGGTCAATCATGCGCCGACAGTCGCCACACCGTTGGCGGATCAGTCGGTGCTGGAGGATGCCCCCTTCACGATCCAAGTGCTTTCCACCACCTTTGCCGATCAGGACGCGGACAATGTGTTGACTTACAGCGCAAGCTTAGCCAATGGGAGCGCGCTCCCGATGTGGCTCAGCTTCAATAGCACGACGCAGACCTTCAGTGGCACGCCCGACGATGGCCATGTCGGCAATCTTGACCTCCGCGTGACGGCGACGGACCACGAGAGCTTGAGTGTGTTCGATGTTTTCCGCCTGACCGTGACGAACGTGAATGAGGTACCGATCATGGCGGCGCCGCTCGCCGACCAACAGGCGACGGAAGATGCGCCGTTCAAGTTCGTGGTGCCGACTGGGACTTTCGCCGATGTCGATCTGGGCGATACCCTAACCTACAGTGCCACGTTGGCCGGTGGAGCGGCACTGCCCTCCTGGCTGAGCTTTAATGCCACAACTCAGACGTTCAGTGGCACGCCGCTGAACGGTGATGTCGGGAGCCTGAACATTGCCGTGAAAGCCACGGACCTCGGCGGCCTCAGTGCCACCGACACGTTCGCGCTCGCCATTCAGAATGTCAACGACACCCCCACCGTGGCGAATCCCCTCGCTGATCAAACCGTGTCGGAGGACGCCCCATTCAGTACTCAAGTGCCAGTTAATGCCTTTGCCGATGAAGACGCGGGCGATGTACTCAGCTACAGCGCGAGCCTGACCAACGGGAGCGCGCTGCCCACCTGGCTGAGCTTCAATGCCACGACCCGGACATTCACCGGCACACCGGGCGATGCCCAGGTGGGGAGCCTTGATCTGCGCGTGACGGCCACTGATAGCGGCAATCTGAGCGTCTCCGACGTGGTGACCCTTACCGTGGCGAATGTGAATGAAGCGCCGACGGTGGTTGCGCCGCTGGCCGATCAGCAGGCGACGCAAGGCACGGTGTTCAGCCTGGTGGTGCCGACGACAACGTTTGCCGATGTCGACGCGAGCGATGCCGTGACCTACAGCGCCACGCTGGCCAATGGGGCGAGCTTACCGTCATGGCTCAGCTTCAATTCCGTGACCCGTACGTTTAATGGCACGCCGCAGGCCGGCGATGTGGGCACGATAGACGTGCGTGTGACGGCGACTGACCAAGGCAACCTCAACGCCTCGGACTCCTTTGCCCTGACGATCGCACCGAGCGGCGGGACGGCTGGTAACAATACCTTGATCGGTACCAGCGGCAACGATATGCTGGATGGACTGGCCGGGGATGACGTATTGCGGGGGCTCGCCGGCAATGACACGCTGATCGGTGGCGGCGGTAACGATCTGCTTGATGGCGGGCTGGGGACCGATTCGATGACGGGCGGGACCGGCAACGACACCTATATTGTCGATGCGGCAGGTGATGCCGTCACCGAAAGTCTGAACAGTGGAACGGATACGGTGCAGAGCAGTATCACCTACAGCCTTGGCGCCAATGTCGAGAACCTTGCTCTGACAGGCACCGCCGCGATCAATGGCACGGGCAATGTGTTTGGCAATATACTCACAGGGAATGGTGCTGCCAATATCTTGACCGGCGGCGCGGGCAATGATGTCTACGTGATCGGTGCCGGCGACACTGTCGTTGAAACGGCCAACGCCGGGCTCGATACGGTGCTCAGTGATGTGACCACGACCTTGAGCGCCAACGTCGAGCTACTCGTACTGACCGGCACCTCGACGATCAACGGGGCCGGCAACAGTCTCGCCAATACCTTGAGCGGGAACAACGCGGCGAATACGTTGGATGGCGGCGCTGGGGCGGACATCCTGGCGGGGCTCGATGGCAACGATACCTATCTCGTGGACAACATGGGGGATACCGTTATCGAGTTAGCGAACAACGGAACGGATCTCGTGCAAAGTTCCGTGACCTACACCTTGGCCGCCAATGTGGAGAACTTGACCTTGGCCGGCACGGCGGCGATCAATGGGGCCGGTAATGGTTCGGCCAACGTCATGATCGGCAACAGCGGCGCCAACGTGCTCAGTGGTGTCGGTGGCGCCGATACCCTGCGCGGCGGATTGGGCAACGATACGCTCAACGGCGGAAGCGGCAACGACACGTTTCTGTTTGGGCGCGGCGACGGGCAAGATCTCGTGCAGGATAACAGCGGGACGGCGGACAAGTTGCTCTATGATGCGGGCATCAATCCCTTGGATCTTGTCATCAGCCGCCAGGCGAACAATCTCCGCCTATCGATCCATGGATCAACAGATCACGTCACGATTCAGAACTGGTACACCAGTTCTGTGAATCGCACCGAGACCATTCAAGCCGGCAACGGACAGACGATGCTCAGCGCGCAGGTCGATCAGCTGATCCAAGCGATGGCAGGGTTTACGCAACAAACCGGCCTCACGTGGGATCAGGCCATCGATCAGCAATCTCAGCAAGTGCAGGCGGTCTTGGCCGCAAGCTGGCAGTGATCTGACGTAAGTGGTGAATGGTAAGGAGTGTTGAGGATGTGAAACGTGATGGGAGCAGCGGGACAGGCATTGCCTCCGCAGAGCCAGTCCCTCACTCGCTGCGGCCTTGCTTGGGGCAATGTGCGTTCATGGGCGAAGAGGCTGGCTTGGCAGACTCAGGGCAGGCGGGTGAAGTAGCTGCCAGGGTTGGGCGGGTGAGAAGTCTGGGCTGTTTTCGCATCCTCCCAGAAGACTTGAGGCATTGGCGTGAGACGTGAATGGTAAATCGGTATTTGAGTCTGTCTTGTTGTCGCCCTGTCCGTCTGGTTTCAGACGAGATAGACAAAATAGACCAAAGAGGCCAGAGAGGCGAGCGACGAACCCTGCGCTTGTTGTGTCAGCAGCCTTCTGAAAGACGGGAGCCGTATGGGGAATAGCAGAAGTGGCCAATTTGGCGGGGTAAGCTGCTGTGGGGAGCTTCATTGACTTTGGGAATTCTGCTCCCCTAGGATAAGTGATGATGGCGGAGGGGATTCAGATTCAGGTGAATGGCGAACAGCGAGGCTGTCAGGCCGATGCCACGGTAGGGGACTTGTTGCGTGAACTTGCCATTAAGACCGAGCGTGTGGCAGTGGAGCTGAATTTAGAAATCCTTGATCGCAAGGAGTTCGATCAACGACGTCTGAAACAAGGAGATCGAGTGGAGATCTTGAGTTTCATCGGCGGCGGCTCATAGGAATTGTCCCATTGGCGAGCGCACCAATGTTTTGATGGGATATAAACTCTGGACCGATCGTCGTTGAATCGACTGATACATTCTAAGAGGGGACCATGACAGGCGATCGACTGATTATTGCAGGGCGTGAGTTCAAATCCCGACTCTTTGTGGGAACCGGTAAGTATAAGGACTTTGCCGAAACCAAGAAAGCCATTGAAGCGTCGGGAGCCGATGTGGTGACGGTGGCGGTGCGGCGCGTCAACATCACCGATCGCTCCAAAGAGAACCTGCTCGATTATCTCGACCCGAAGAAGTACACCATTCTTCCCAACACCGCCGGCTGTTACAACGTGGAAGATGCCTTGCGCTATGCCCGCCTTGCCAGAGCCGCCGGCGTGTCGGATTTGATCAAGCTGGAAGTGCTTGGTGACGAGAGGACCCTCTTCCCCGATACGGCTGGGTTGATCGAAGCGGCGAAGATTCTCGTCAAAGAAGGCTTTATCGTGCTGCCCTATACAAATGACGACCCTATCGTGGCTCAGAAACTCGTTGATGTTGGGTGTCCCGCCGTCATGCCATTGGCGGCGCCGATTGGGTCGGGACTCGGTATCCGTAATCCCTATAATTTGAAAATCATTATGGAAATGATCAAGGTGCCGATCGTCGTCGATGCCGGTGTCGGGACCGCGTCCGATGCCGCATTTGCCATGGAATTGGGGGCGGACGCTGTGCTGATGAACACGGCCATTGC
>DATHTZ010000209.1:0-5264 GCA_035462675.1 Nitrospiraceae bacterium
AGATGGCTGCCCAGACGACAGTCATGCGCCACATGGACATAAGCCATCAGAAAATTCTTATTCCCGATGGATGTGATCCCTCCACCCTGAGCGGTCGCACGGTTGACGGTGACGTATTCGCGGAAAATATTGTCGTCGCCGATCATCACCTTGGTCGGTTCCCCCTTATATCCGAGATGCTGAGGCGGTCCGCCGATCGAGACAAAAGGATGCACCTCATTCCGCTCGCCGATCTCCGTCCATCCGTCGACCGTCACATGAGAGAACAGTCTGGTTCCGGTTCCAATTGTGACATGCTCACCGATCACGCAGAACGGCCCGACCTCCACACCATCGGCAAGACTCGCCTTGGGATGAACAATCGCTGTTGAATGAATCTGCACGCACACCTCCAGTGATGAGTGGTCAGTGATGGGTTCAAGTGACGGCTATCTTTTCAAAACTTGTCACTCATCACGCATCACCCTTCACGGCTTTTTCTTCTGTCACCATGGCCGTCACTTCGGCTTCACAGACAAGCTCTGCTTCGACAAACGCCTTACCTTGCATCTTCCAAAACGGCGCCCGCTTCTTGACCACATCGATCTCAAACCGCAACCGATCGCCGGGCACGACCGGTTTTCGAAACTTCGCGCCATCAATACCAGTCAGGTAGACCACCGGACGCGTGGCATGCCCCATCGACTTCAACGCCAAAACCGCACCGACTTGAGCCATGGCTTCGAGAATCAACACCCCCGGCATGACCGGACGTCCAGGGAAATGTCCTTGAAAGAAGGGTTCATTGACCGTCACGTTCTTGATTCCGACGATCCGCCGGTCGAGGTTCAGCTCCTGGACTCGATCGACTAGGAGAAAGGGATACCGGTGAGGCAAAATGGACTGAATTTCGGCTTGTTCCATCACGGACATCGGCGGAACCTCCTCTATTATATATACAGGGTGCTGAAAAGTCGCCCTTCTCACCCGCCCGCCCTGGACGCGCCGAGACGCCTCGCTTCCCCAAGCGAGCACATTCTGATCGTGCGCATTCCGCGAGCAGGAGGACGATCAGGTTCCCCTCTCCTGCTACTTATTCTGCCGATCGAACTCCTTCACCACTTGATCGGTCAAATCCAACGTAGGCTGATGATAGAGCACGATCTTCATTGCCGCCTCGGTCCCCTTGTCGATGATCGCAAGGTACCCGTTCTTTTCCCCCACAGCTTGCGCAGCCGCTTGCACTTTTTTCGAGTATTCCGCCACCATTTCACGTTGCTTCTGCTGAATCTCGCGATTGAAGTCAGCCAGGCGTCGTTGATAGGCCTCCAACTTGGCTTGGAACTGACCTTGTTTCTCTTGCTTCGCGCTGTCCGTCAACTTCTCGTCTTGGGTCGCCTGTTGTAATTCCTTCAGTTCTTGATCGTCGGCATTGATGATTTTTTGCCTGGTCATGGAATAGGCCTTAAGCTCTTCCAAGGCCCGCTTGCCTGCCTTCGACTGCTCAACCACCACTTGCTGGTTCATCACTGCAATCTTGAAGGTTTCATCAGACAACACCGGCGACACCATCGCCAGCCACAAAGCCACCACACCAATCAGACTAGTCACTCTCGGTTGATCCATCGAGTCCTCCTTCGCTCCTCACAAGTACGACAGAAGCCCGTAGTATTGACACACACACTTCTGCTGCCATCGCCAATCAGCTGCTCTTGCGCGTGAAGCGTCGTTCGGCAGTGGCTGATTTCTCATTTAAGGTTTCACATTCGCCCTGGGAATTTCAGCAACCCGAACCTATTAGTTTGGAACAAGAAATCAGAAACTTGCAACGTGAAACGCTTGACGAGATCGCTCCGCGAGAAATGCGCGTTCAGTCGATTTCGCGACGAACCGTCATGAATAATGGGGTCTACTGATATTCACGATTGAATTCATCAATGACCTGAGCGGTAATATCGAGCCCCTCCTCGCTATATAAGGTAGGGCCGCCTTTCCCCTTATCTATGACGACCTGCAATCCAAGGCGCTTCGATACTTTCCCCACGATGAGTCCCACCTTCTCACGAAATCCTTCGAGCACGTCTTTTTGCTTTTCCTGAACCTCCCGGTTCATATCGCCCGCTTTCTGCTGATACTCCGCCACCCGACGTCGAAACTGCTCTTCGCGCTCCTTTTTCGCAGCCGCACTCAACACACTAGCCTGCCTCCCAAAATCTTCTTCCATGCGGCGAAGCTCTTTCTCATCCATCTCGATCAGCGCCTGGCGATTCTTGGAGAATAAGCTCAAGGAGTCTTTGGCCTTCTTGCCGTGATTTGTCTCGTTCAGGACACGGCCCGGATCGGCGACTCCTATCTTTCCCTCGACTTTGGACCCGCCGGCGGCACAGCCGGAGACAGCAAAGAGCGCCATCAACAGACTTCCAGCGCAGAACATGTTCCGCATGACGACATCAGCCTGTATCACACCGTTACCTCTCATTCGTGGTCAAAGACTCGCCCCGTTAGAATATCGTACCGATCGTAAACTCGAAGACCCCTTTGCGTTCGTTTGGGTTAGGATCCAGATTAATCCCATACGCGGCGCGGAGGGGGCCAAAGGGCGAGACCCATCGCCCCTCCAAACCAGCCGCCGACCGCAAGGGGGTTGAGACACTATCACCGGCGAACCCTTTCCCATAGTCGAAGAAAATCACGCCGTTGAGTTTCGCCTCAGATGAGATCGTGAAAATATAATCGAAGTTGAAGATCAGCTCACTTGCCGCGCCGAGCAGCGTGTTATTCGACGTCACTGGCCCCGCCTTACCGAAGACAAACCCGCGCATGGTATTAATGCCTCCAACGAAGTAGAGTTCGGTAAGAGGAACCGGTTTACTTTGGCCATCGGTGTTGAGGCCCTGTACCACACCGTAGCGCGCACGGACCGAAAGCCGTGTATCGTATGGGAGCGGGGTATACTTGTTGACATCGAGGGTGTATTTCACGAAGTCGTTGGTCCCCCCCAGGTACGACGTGCCGAGACCGACTGCGATGGAAGTCCGCCAACCGGTGCGGGGATCCTGGAAGAAATCTCTTGTGTCGCGGGTCAGCGAACCCCGAAACCCCGTGGTCGTCTGACTCCCCACTTGATTGAGGATGATCGGCGGCGCAGTGGCCGACGGACTGCTGTACTCGATGTCCTCAGCATACGGACCAATGCTCCCCGATAGATACTCAGAGAACCACCGGCCAAAGGTTACGCTGGCGCCGGTTTTCCTCTCATAGTAGGTGAAGTAGTTCGTCGCGCTTTTGTAGATGTCCAGCTGCATTGAGGTCAAGGAGTCATTCAACGCGGGGTTACGGAACGTGATCAACCCTATTGTCCGCTGCTGGCCCAGCTGACCGCGAATTCGTCCCATCCAGCCATTCCCACCGAGGTTTCCCTCCGTAATATCGGCAATCGCGACCAACTGGTCCAACGTGCTGAATCCGCCGCCGATGCTGAACTGGCCGGTTGGCTTTTCTTTCACGCGAACATTGAGATCGACTTTATCCTCACCCACCTTCGCCGGAAGGATTTCCACCGTCTCGAAAAAGTTCAAGTTGTTGAGACGCTGAAAGCTCCGCTTCAATGCAGGGGTATCGATGACATCCTGTTCGTCAACACGGAGTTCACGGCGAATCACATTGTCTTTGGTCTTCTCGTTCCCACTGATGTTGATCTGACGGATCCGCATCATCTCTCCTTCCTTGATGGTCAGAATGATGGTTGCGGTCCGCTCCTCCGTGTTCGGAACCACATTGGGAGAGACATCGGCAAACGAATAGCCCCTGCTCCCATAGAGATCGTTCAATCGCGTAATCTCGTCACGGAGTTTCTGGCGCTGAAAAATTTCTCCTTCTTTCATCTTGAGCCCCTGGCGAAGCTCAGGATCTTCGAACACCGTATTCCCGCGGAATCCGATTTCACCGATGGTGAACGGCTCCCCTTCCATCACCGCGTACGTCACGACGAACCATTTCTTCTCCTCATTGAGATCCACAGTCGGCAGCCCAACCCGGGCGTTTAAATAGCCTTTGTTGAGCAAGACCTCTTTGATCCTCTCGACATCGTTGTTCATTTCTTCCCGCTTCAAGACGCCGGCATCCGAGAGAAACGACGGCAACTTCAGCTGAGTGATCAGACCGTACCAAGGAATCCATTCCCGTGTCGCCATCACCTTGAACATCTCGTCTTTCGTCGCCGCGTGCAGGCCGTCAAAGTTGACCGTTTTGACGCGCGCCTTGTCCCCTTCTTTCACCAAAAACGTCAGGCGCTTCCGATCCTCGTCCAAGGTCTGCACGACCGGAATCACACTGCAATTGAAGTAGCCGTCCCCTTGATAGGCCAGACGAACCTTCTCCGCACTCTCTTTTGCCTGTAACTGATCGAGAAAGGCTTGGCTCTTGATCGTAATCTTCTCTTTGAGCTTATCGTCGCTGAGCGCTGTGTTCCCGTCAAATACGATCTCGGTGATAAACGGTTTCTCGCGAACCAGAAAGGTGAGAGCCATTCCGCCTGCTGCCGATTCCGTCTCCAGCTGGACCTCTTCAAAGAATCCTGTTTCGTAGAGAATCTTGATCTGTCCACGAACATTTTCAGGGGTGTAGGGATCGCCGGACTTCAATGTCAATCGACCCGCAATCGCGGGCAACTCGATCCGCTTGTTCCCTCGAATCTCAATCGACGTCACTTTGACTCCTGCCTGCTCCGCAGCAACGGCGAGCACCGGCAGCACGCTGCAGGCCAGGGTGACGAGTATCATGACGAAAAACCAGCGTGGCTCCGCCGAACAACAAACTCCCCTCACTGGATCTGCGTCCCATAAGAAGACGGCGAAGATAATACCAGCATTTATGGGCAAACCTAACTTTGGCCGTGACTGTCCATCTGGCCCTTCTACCTCTCATTCACGCACGACTCATCTTAGGTACACGTGACGATGTCGGCAGAGGGAGTTGCTGGCGCGAGAGACTCACGCAGTACGTGCGCACATGTCCCTCATGGGAACATAGGTGCAAAACTCTCGAATTATATTGGGCAAGTATTTGAATGTAAAGCTGATAACCCAGAATTCTCTGCGTAGATTCGTCGCAAACTGGCGGGGCAGCCAAAACAGACGACGATTCGAGGTCTGACGTTCGAGTTTTTCGTAGCGTTGAGCCCTTCACTTCCAACTTCAGATCTCACCAATATGCAAACCTCGCTCGTCTCGCTCGGGCAAGGCCTCTGCCTGTGCAGCAGAAGGCGCGACGATGCTACAGGGCTT
>DATHTZ010000210.1:0-7532 GCA_035462675.1 Nitrospiraceae bacterium
ATGATATTTTCTCCTTCGGCTTGCAACAGTGTGAGAGTTCAATGATCGAGCATTTTCGCTTGTTATCATTGCGGATGCTGGCAAATTCGGCGCGGCAACAGTCCTCGACCATGTAGCGGATCAACCCTGAAAAAAACTCGAAATTGGCACGGTATATGACTGACCGGCCTTCCCGTCGCGACACGACCACGCCCGCATGCCTCATATGCGACAGATGAAACGAGAGCGTATTATGAGGAATGTGTAAGGACTCGCTCAGCGTGCCTGCCGGTGCACCGGCCTGGCCATACTCAACCAGCAAACGAAATACCCGCAGGCGGGTTTCCTGCGAAAGTGCGTCGAACGCGGCGAGCGCTTCATTAATGTCCATATGTCCAGAATACTAGACATATAATAATTAGTCAATTGGCTTTTTCGACCTTCTCCCGCCCATTCAAGGATCAGTCCGAGACGTGGCATGTGAGCCCTGTTCCTGCCCTTCGCGCTTTTCTTTCCAGTCTGTCTCGTCCATCTCGCTTGAGTCAGGCATCCGCCCTTGCAGCAGAAGTTTCATGAATCATGCAAGTTAGGCGCTTGTCACCGTCGCATATGATGCCAAGGAGTGAATTGCCGTTCCTGCCTTGAAGCGTTACGTTGCTTCAATAGGAAATCTCAAGCTTTAAAACGACCAAATTGAGCAGCGGCAAGGGAAGCTATTCGAATATTTGGCCTTCTGCCACAGCTAAATCAGCGGATTGTAGGTTTGCTCCCTACCAGGCCCACCAAACTCCCTCTAACACTTTCAACCACTTGCGATATTGGCTGATCGAGTTCCATTGTATTTCTTTCAAACTCATCATCATTTAATACAGCTGTAACATTGAAGGTCTATGCTTTCCTCGGACTCGTCAGGTCCCTCCGCTTCTCACCGTGCCCCGAACTACTTAATTGGTGATCATATGGCAACCCATGCTTCCAAGAAGATACTGATCGTCGAAGACGAGGCAGACATTGCTCAGTTGGTAAAACTGTATCTTGAGAAAGAAGGGTTTCGAACGGCGACTGCCACGACGGGTATCGAAGGTCTTAAGCTGATCAAGACCAACCGCCCGGATATGGTTATTTTGGATCTCATGCTTCCTGAGATGGACGGATTGGAGGTCTGCAAGAGAATCCGCAGTGTGCCGGATGCTGCATTCCTCCCTGTCCTGATGTTGACTGCCAAGGCCGAAGAGTCCGACACTATCATCGGTCTCGAGCTTGGAGCGGATGACTATGTCACCAAGCCGTTTAGCCCCAAAGTGTTGGTCACGCGGGTGAAGGCTCTGTTCCGACGATTAGAGCGGACCGACGACTCAAAGCAAACGTCCTACGCCTACGGTCCGCTCCTGGTGGATCTCTCGCGACACGAAGCGCTGGTTGACGGCAAAGAGGTTCCCTTGACCGCAAAAGAATTTGGATTGCTCGAACAACTCCTGCACCACCCTGGCCGGGTGTTGACCCGCGATGTCCTCTTGAATGCGGTATGGGGCTATGACTACTACGGCACCACCAGAACCGTGGACGTGCATATCCGCCGGCTGAAGCTCAAGATCCCGCTACTCGACAACGCCATCATCTCCGTCAAATCCCTCGGATACAAACTGTCTGATCAAGTCCCTGTGAAGTAGCTTGACCAGCGATCTGTACAAATGACCAGGGCACGGAAATGGTGTTTTCTCGTTCATTCCTTCCTGCCTCGTGACTCTCCTGCGTCACAAACAGCAGCGCACACGAAGCCAATACGCCGAACGTTTTCATCATTGTGGCGGCCAATCGAATCCCCTGAGCCACGGCTCTCCAGGCGGCGCACGCACTATACGCCTATCGTGGTTAAACCACAGCATCGTGGCCTTACATCGTTACACTTGGCACAAGAACACGTTACAAGTTTGTTAACTTCTTCTTGTCAGAGACAGACCTCCGCTACGGGAGGCATTTTCTCTTCGCGAATTTCAAGGATCACGGCCTCTCCCCATCCATGCGCGCACGAACCACGCGTTACACAAAATTGATCTGCCGTTGACCGTCCGGTGCCTTGAACGTAGTAGAAGTATCACCACAGAGAGGTGACGCCGATGCCGAACACCAGCTCATCGAACCATGTCCCGAGAATTGTTCCTTCGAAACACCCGAACATCCACATGCGAGGGATGCCCCTTGCTGGATAGTGCTTAGCCAATGACCGATCTAGTGATGAAAGGAGACGCAGCCATGGTACAGCTAATCATTGAGGTAGTGATTGTGGGGCTGCTTACTGCGCTGGTGTGGATCATCTGGATGGTCGTTCGCGCCAGCTTTGATGATGACCATTACCCCGACGACAAGCGGCAAGAAAAGCGTGAATTACGCGGATCTCCAGAACAAACTCAATAGACTCCGAACGGTGCTCACACAGGAAACCTTGATGTCCCATCTGATCACCATGCCCACACATTGGAGTCCAGTTGGCGACCCTCTTGCGCACCTGGCTCCCTGCGCTTGTCCCTTCTTACCAGGAAAAGGGACAAGCCCCGGGCTACGACTTCCTCAAGGAGACCACCATGCAAGGTATCCGAAAGCGACCGCGCCATATTTTGACCTTCGATCTCGAGGAGCATTTTCACGCATCGAGATTCGACTCTCCCATGCGGCGGCGCCATTGGTTATCGTACGAGAGTCGGATACACACAAACGTCGAGCGAATCCTTGAGTTGTTGGTTCACCACTCAACGGAGGCCACTTTTTTTGTGCTCGGGTGGCTGGCAGAGCAACACCCGTCGGTCATTCGCATGGTCTCGGCAGCTGGTCATGAAATTGCCTGCCTCGGCTACGGGCATGAGTTGGTCGCCACGCAAACCCCGCAAATTTTTCAACAGGACATTCGTCGAGCCAAACGTATCCTGGAGGATGTCACAGGACACCAGGTCGTCGGATTCCGTGCACCGAGCCTGAGTATCACCGCACACACGCCGTGGGCCCTGCCGATCGTAGCCGAAGAAGGATTTCTGTACGACAGCAGCGTGCTTCCCATCCTCCATGATCTGGCGGGGATTCCTGGCACAAGCCGATGGATCCACCGGCTTACCTGGAAAGAACGCAGCCTCTGGGAAATCCCACCCTCCACCTTAAATGTTGGAGGATTCCACATTGCCATAGGTGGAGGCGGGTACCTCCGGGCTCTCAACTACCCGTTATTGCAATCCCTTCTTTCACGAATCGAAGCTCTCGACGAACCGATCGTCGCCTACATACGGTCGTGGGAGATCGACGCCGCGCAGCCACGCATGCGAGACACGCGGCTTTCCGAGTTCCGTCACTACTTGAATCTCAATAAAACAGCCGGACGGCTTCACCGGCTGCTCGCAGATTTTCAGTTCGGACCTATCTGTGAGGTTGTCCTCCCGATTCGAGAGCAGGTTCGGAGCACTTCGGTACAGGCAGTTCCCGATTCAGCCACAGACAACCACCTGAATGCGTACCCACAACTTACAACCGTGTAACAAGGAGAGACTATGCAATGCACCCGCTGTACCGGCCTCAGAGTATCGGAGATCATCTACGAGGGAGGCAGCAGAGTCCTTGCCCTGCGATGCATTCACTGCGGGGACGTCATCGACCACGTAATCGTCTTCAACCGTCAACGCCGCTCGCATCCAAGACCAAGGCGAGCCCGAACGCCCATCTACGGAAACGTTCGGTGGAAGAAGAACAAGCACGCCACGATAGCCTAGCTCTAACAGGGCAAGATATTGATGCCGAAGGACGTCAACCTGAGAAGACGTCAATCCCCGCTCTTGACGCTGGAGGGCTCACACGCATGAGGTGGGTCGTATAGGCGGTTCGAATATGCTCCTTCTCGCTTTCCGGCCCTCGTATCTGTAACCACACACCACCGTCTTTCGGCTCCGAGACAAGCATGAACATCAGTTGCAGAGAGTGCTGCCCCTCGAACACGATGTAATGGCGATGCGCCGGATACGCAGCTCCGAGCGGCGGAATTTGAATGCATACCCGTCCTCGATCTCTTGAATATCCGCTACATACTTGAAAAGGCTCGTCACCAGCATTTCACGGCGCAGCGCGAGCGCCGGATCTGGGAAACATGCCGCTAGGGATGAGTGGTATAGCTGCGCATGATCTATTCTCGGCGTGCGCGCTGATCATTCCGGCGCGCACGCCACTTCGGCTAAACAGGAATCGCGTGACTCACTCTTGCCGGTTACCGCGAGAACCGTTTGGTATCTTGAACCCAGTGACCTTGACAATGTCGTCGGTCGCATAGTCATCGAACTTCGACATCTTGCCGTCGTTCGAGTGCTGGATTGACAGATACGCCGTCCGCCCATCGGCCGTGAACTTAAAGCCAGTCGGCTCGGCAGAGGTATCCTTGACCGACAGAATCTTCACACAGCCGTCCGTCTTGATGTCGCGGTCTGCGCCATCCGGCAGGCAGACGAAGATGTCCCCGTTTGGGTGATCCTCGATCACATAGTGATTGCCCGTCTTCGGCTGAAAGGCAAAGTTGTCCGGCTGGTTCATATCCGGATCACCTTCGACAAATCGGTTCACCACCACCGTCCGCTGGCCAGGGTTGGCGACGAGCGGAGCGGAGTCAACGGCGCAAAGGACTTCGCCATAGTTGCCCCCTTCCTCACGCCCGGTATCGGTCCAACAGAAACGCGCGCCGGGTCCGTCAAATTCAGGATCTCGCTCCAAATCTTCCGGCCGATAGTAGCCCGTGGCACCAGCCGTATTGGCATCGATCCTGGCATTCGCGGCACTCACGCTGACCCAGGCGCCGTTGCCGATTTCGCAACCTTGCCCGAATTGCTGCGTGGAGTTTTGGCAGGACACCTGAAGCGCGTAGACATTGCCGGCAGTCAGTGGAGATTCTGAGAGAGACCCGATGGAGCCGCTGGCCGCCCTGGGGTTTGCCGGGACGAACTTGAACAATGCACCGCCATCGGCATTCGCCGGAATGCCCGGACGAAGTTCATCTCCAGCGTAGACGACGCCCTCCGGAGTGATACCGATCCCTTCCCAGGATATCGTCGGCAACACCGTCCGCTTCACAATCGATAATGTGGAGGGGGCTCCGTTCTCGTCGATGATCGTCCCCAAGCCACGGTCCGCGATCGTGTAGTTGGTGACGTTCAACGGGTTGATAATCTCGTACGCTCCGCCGTCGCTCGTTTCCTCAGTCGCCAAGATCGTCTGCCACGGGGTACGGCGAATACCGTCGCAGGAAATCGTCCCGCGAAGGATGGTCTCCACCGAGCCGTCCAACAGTTTGATGCGCTGTACGGCAGGGTTGAATTTCCTGACCAAGCCACCCGGCAGAAACGTGCCGAGATCCTGGCGATTGCCCTCAATGCAAAAAATGAGGTGCGTCGGGTTCTCATCGGATGGCCAGAAGGCAAACATGTCGGCCGAATTCCCTGCGTTGCGTGTCACATACTCGGCCTTGAGACTGTCCGCCAAGAGAACCTGATCGTTGGCTTTCTGATCCGGCGTACGGTAGTCTCCCGTGGTCGGCGAAGCAGATGGCCCCAGCGGTCCTTGGACCCCAAACCAATGCATAGAACTGTTTTTCAAGCGCTGCTCAGTACGCGCCCCGAAATCGTGACTATCTTCGTCATCGGCCTGAGCCTGTACCGCCGGCAATGCCAACATAGCCATAGCCAACGAGATCTTCGCTGCTGACATCCCCCATTTCATCATTTTCATCATTCGCTTTCTGAAGGTTGCCTTCGCCGACTCCTTTTTACATTTCCTCACCGCGCCGGACGAAACCAGCAACAGTGGGCGTGCCGTGGCCCGTATCGGCACACGTGGTTGATTGACTACTCTTGGCCCATACCGTACTGCCATTGGCGCTCTCCTCCCTTGTCCTATGCGTGCAGTGCAGCGGACGGTCGCTCGCAGACGAGGAAGAACCGAATGTTTCTCATGCCTCCAACGGTTGTTTTTGATGCCCGATCACGGGAGTCGTTAGACAACGCTGCCATCCTCTCCTTTCTGGTCCGTTGATCGGTACCTACACACGACACACTGTCTCAAGAGTCTGTTACGAATCGATCACTTAATCCTCAAAAACTCGTAACAACGGCGTTAAGAGACGGTACTCCTAGGGAAAGTGGTGCTGGCTGTGCCCAATCTTCTCGCGACCTGTGTCTTGCCCCCCGATATTCCCACGACTTGAAATTTCCACTGCCAGTCCGATCCCTTCGGAACAGCCACGGCACGCACGCAACGATCGATCCTGGGATAGAAGCATAAAATCTGAACGGGGAGATACAAGAGTGGTTGCGGAGCGAGTTTCGTATCCGCTACGATGCTCGGAGTGTCGGAGTGGAACTGTCTTCCCCTTAACCGACGATCAATTCCTAGGGTTGTTTCTGTCAAGACCACGCGAATGCTCAGTACCCATGGGCGGGATAGGCGCGGCCCTTGACACTCCCCTCCGACACCGGTGTTACGATGATAGTGCCTCACGGAAGACAAAGACTTCGATGGACGCTTCTTCGTTGACATCACTGACGATCAATAAAGGCACCTGTTTTGCGGTGTTTGCCTACGATGTCGGGTGGGCGATCGACTTGGAGGACGTCAACCGCCGAATCACGGCTGATAGGGAGCGCAGCCGCCTCCGGCATAAGACGAGGGCTCCACAATATTTCGAATACCGCCCGGCTCCGCTCCGCCTCATGCAAGAAGGAGGAAGCCTCGAGGTCGGCCAGTATCGATCCAGCCCCACAGTCGAAGTGATGGTGTATGACTTCGGGGCTGTAACCATTATATACAAGTTTACGCTGGACGGTCCCTTCGAGGGTCTGCTCGAACTCAGTGAGTCACTCTACGAAAACGATCCCTTACTCACGGAATCACGCAAGCGGGTCGAGCAGCTGGTTCAGGCGATTCATCCGTCGATCGAACGGCCCAAGATCGCCAAAGAGGTGGAGGACTACATCATCTTCTCGATTGAATCCTATTCGCCCGAGCAATCGCTCCCACTCTGGACCAGTCGGGAGACCGAACTTGCGCAGGTGCTTCGCGGAGAACGGACGCCGCTCGCAGACCAAGAAATTCAAGATGCCACGTCCTGCCGCATTTCCTATGGAGTCGGAGACGCCGCTCTCATCGACTGGCACTCGGCCGTGATCTTCGGAAACGAGATGGACGACGTGCGAGCCGTACTGGAATTTGCCAATGTGGAGCTTTTGGAGATGCGGATGCTCGACGAACAGCTCGATACAGCGCTGAACGAGGGGTACGCAACGCTCGCTCGAAAACCACGCCTGCTGCCGCTCCCCGGTCTGCACGACAAAGACACCACGCATATCGCGCAATTGCAAGTAGACGGCGCGCTCCTGTTTGAGCGAGTGACGAACACCTTGAAGCTGTTAGGCGACCAGTACCTGGCGCGCGTCTATCGCCTCGCTTCCCAACGTTTCCACCTGGAAGCCTGGGATGCGAGCATTCTGCGCAAGCTAGAGACGCTGGAAAGCATCTACGGTAAGATGTCGGACCGC
>DATHTZ010000211.1:0-2722 GCA_035462675.1 Nitrospiraceae bacterium
GGGAAAAGCCGCAATCCCACAATGCCTGTGGCATAACCGTAAAATGATCCGACCGGTACGGTTTTGCCGCGCGCTCCGATTGCGACGCCAGGGTACTTCGTCTCATTCTCGAATGGATCTAGAGGACAGTCAGGGCGGCGCTTGTCCAACCACAACCCGTATCGGGAGGGATCAGGGCCGGTCGCCTTTTCGAAGCAGGGTTCGTTGACGAGGCCGAGATAGTACCAACGACTATCCCGGCTGAATTTCAGGCTGGGATGTGACGACAGAGTCTTGAGAAAATCGAGTGTGCCAAAGCTTGCTTTGGAGATATGATCCCAGAGCCGGTCATTCCCCCCGGTCCAGACGATCCAGGTATTGCGGCCTTGAATCTCGTTTGACTCCAAGCTAATCCCGTCGTCCATTTTCGAAAAGAAATCTTCATCGGCTGCTGGGAATGACGAAGCGGTACGATCGACGTGGCGCGCCTCATCGACGACCTCCCCGGGCGTGGCGGCCGGTTTTATGAGAGATGAAAGCGAGGTGCAGCTTAGAAGAAGCGTGAAACAGAGCAGTGCAATGAGTTTGACCTTCATCTAATTTGCTCCAGCAACGTGAAGGGGTGCATCGATTCGTCTATGTGAACACTTCTGATGTTTGAAGAAGAATTAGCTGGAATAGGAGTGGAGAGAAGAAATCGATTCTTCGTACGAACCTGAGGCGCCATTCGTGATACCTCCTTCTTCACTCCCTGAACGATATGTGTTGCCGGAGTTTCACACCATTCATTTGTCGCTGTCGCTTAGGTATTCTTTTAATAAGAAATTGTCAATATCATTTTCGGGGTCGGTGCGTATATTTCTTTGGTCTCGGCGACCGGCTGTGTGTTGGCTCACGAAAGTGTCTATACGCAGTACCACTTGTCATTTTCCAGATCCCTGGTCTTTCTTTTTTCCGAATTCAGTCTACCTTTCCCGTCCTGGGATGTTCTCGTCCTATGGGGAACGCGCTTCATTTTGGAGACTCAGTGTTCCCAGTCTCCATCGGAAGGATACACGCTTATGACCTGTCTCAATGAGCTCGTCAAGGTCATCGCGTTGGTTGTACCGGGGCGGAAGAACCCTGAGAGAATGCTTGGTCCAGTTCGGCGCATCTCAAGAGTCTCGGCTTGAGCGAGGAAAATCTTCTGTTGTCCCGAGGGCCTTCTTTTCCCCGCAGATCATGCTCGCTCATTGGTCGACTTGTCTTTTCCCCAAGAGGGCCTCGATAGAGGGAGGCGCAGCTAGGAGGCGCGGAACCGGGGGTCCTGTGGCGTTGCCGTTCAGACAACCGAGAGATTTTGGTTGGGTATGATTTAGGATCAAGGCGCCAATGGGTTCTCAGGCGTAAATCTTCGCCAGTGAGTGCTCACACGTGAGCTCAATGACTGCTGGTCGTCTGCTCGTCCGCCCTAGCAGCCCGTCGGACTTCCTGTTGCATCTACCCGCCACTCGACCGTGTCAGACAAATGTGATCGTGTTGTCATCAAACAGCGGTTCCGGTTTCTCTCAACTCGCTTCTCAGGCTCCCATCACGGGTGGTTGCAGTCGGCCATCAGGCCAGTGCGGTTCTGAGCGACCTCGCCAAGACAAATATCCGCGTCAACTTCCCCACCATGGCGCCCAGATTCAACGCGCCTTTGACGTGTGCCAATCCGCGCAGCGAGCAGTGGCGAAACCTCCTAACCGATTTGACAATGCCGATAACCGGCTCCACGGGGCATGTGCGTTCCACCTAGCGTGCCCGCTCCGCCATCGGCAGGCGCGCCTGCCGCAGCCGCTCTACCTCCGTTGCCCCTTTTTGAAGGGGCGGCGGTGCAGCAACGCGCGCCAGTTTCGCTTGGCGTCGCGGCGGTTCGTCACGAACTCTCACGAAGAATGCGGGCTAGAGGACCCGTCTGCGATCTACTGTCCGCATCATTGTCACAGCGTGCTTTCGCACATCGGGCCGGTCTTGATCCGCACCGCAGCGACGAGATCCAACACAAAGATCCTTCCGTCCCCAGCGCTGTCGGTCTTCGCGCTGCGCGTAATGGTGTCGATCACGCGCTGCACCATGCTATCCTCGACGACGACTTCGATCTTCACCTTGGGCACAAAGAGGGACGTAAACACGTTGCCGTTGTACCTTTCCTTCTCCCCCTTCTGGTGTCCGAATCCTTTGACTTCCATGACCGTCATCCCCTCCACACCTATTCCCTTCAATTAGTTCGTGACGTCATCCAACTTGAACGGCTGCATGATGGCTTCAATGATTTTCATCTCGATACCTCCCTAGTTAGACTCACCCGAGGACGCTGATCCTACAGCGTCACGGGATCGCCTGCTGATTGTTTGGTACACTGTGGCATGGTTCATTTCCCACCACGACTTGAACAACCTTCAGAATGAACCAGGCCCCAACCACGGAGAACAGTCTCAGCGCACCCGTCATGAGGGCGTGAGTCTCAAGCTCCCAGCATTTCCGAAAACGACGCACATTACCAGCATAAGAAAATCGTTGTCTGGTCGTCTGGTCTGTCTCGTTTAATTGGTTTGTTTGGTTTATCTTGTTTATTTGGTTGAACCAGAGTAACCAGATCAACTCGTCCCGTCGACTATAAAGACCATATAGGCCTCGGGATTGGACGCAGAGCCACGTCGCAAGAATCCAAGCATCCAGAACTACGGCGTCTTCGCACACCGGAACCCGGTGCCGAAGCCAC
>DATHTZ010000212.1:0-4827 GCA_035462675.1 Nitrospiraceae bacterium
CTATGGATACAGGTGATTAGGCCATTGGCTATGCGATCAGTGGTGATGGAGGTACATTGGAAACCGAGACCAAAACCGTGACCGAACCGTAACCAAAACCGTAACCAAAAAATTAGGAACTCGATTCAGGTTTATCATCGCAGTTTTGCAGTGCGCCCGATGCCTCGACGACCACCAACGATCCAGCGCGACAGACTACGACGCCAGAAGAGTGAAATCAAGAAGTTCAGTGTTTTGGTTGCTACTGACTGAGACTGGGGTAGATCTGAATCGGGACCAAAACAGGGAGTGGAACCAGAAGTAAAACCTCGCACTGTTGCCATACGCTATACGCTATTTGCTCTTCTCTCTATCCCCTTCCCTCACACAAGACCCCCATATCGTCTCCGGAGTGATGGATACGCCTCCAACTTTGCAGTAGACTGCCCACATCAGGTTATTATTGAGACTGCTTTGCTCAGTTGCCGGGCTGGCCGCAGCTGACATAATCGTGAGGCGTTGCCATACCACACCTTGAACAGCACAGAATCCGCCGCATTGGATGGCTCCGTGCGGCTGTTCTTGGCGCCAATGACGGTATTGTTTCCACGGCTAGCCTCGTCTTAGGCGTCGCGGCGGCAGGGGGGAATTCAAAGAGTATTGTGATTGCAGGCGTGGCTGGTCTTGTGGCTGGTGCGATGGCGATGGCCGCTGGAGAGTATGTGTCGGTGAGTTCGCAAGCCGACACCGAGCGCGCCGATCTCGATCGGGAGCGTAAGGAGTTGGCCGCTGACCCCACGCAAGAGCACAGGGAAATGACCGCGATCTACGTTGGGCGTGGGCTCGATGCCGAACTCGCCTCCAACGTCTCAACTCAGCTGATGGCGCATGATGCACTCGGTGCACATGGGCGTGACGAGCTGGGTATATCCGATACATTGACCGCACGCCCTGTTCAAGCCGCATTGGCGTCGGCCGTCACATTTTCAGTTGGCGCTGTCCTCCCTCTCCTGATTGTCCTGTTGGTGCCGGTATCTGCGCTCATGTGGGCTGTTTCGGGGAGCTCGCTTGTGTTTCTCGCACTATTAGGCTCTCTGGCTGCGCGCGTCGGCGGCGCGTCTGTGATCATCGCAGCCGCGCGGGTGACCTTTTGGGGCGCCTTGGCCATGGCCTTGACCGCTGGGGTTGGGGCGTTGTTTGGGGTCACTGCCTGATCTCTACCACTCCTGATCAAAGGAGCATACGGCACCAGGACCCATTGCGCGGCACGTGGCGGAAACCTGGTTCATCTGGTTGGTTTGGTCTGTCTCGTCCGTGCGGTTCGACGATCGAGCGAGACCATACAGAGCCGCACATAAGATAGAGCGCTTCTGAATCTCCCTTCTCTCATCCACACAAAGCTTCCACACGGCAGCTGTCGTTGGTCGATCACAACAAAGGCAGGGCCAGGCCGACCCTTAGAAAGATAGAACCTACGCTCCCACCTTTTGATTGCCAACAGTTCGGCCTGTCACCTCATGCACGCCTCCAGCCACCAGATGCTGGACCAAGTTGTAGAAGATGATCGGGACCATGACTCGTGGGTATGAAGCGAGCACAAGAGAGGCCAGGACCAGCCCAGTCCCATTGTTATTCATCCCCAGTCCGTACATGAGCGAGACACGGTCAGCCTGGTCTACCTTGAACAGACGGCTCAGTCCATATCCGGATGCAAAGGCCGTGATGCAGAGACCTGTGGTGATTCCCAACGTCACCGCCAAAAAGTCGAAATCTGGGTCCGCCACAGCCTGGGGAAGCGAGACCGATCCATTTGAGTAGTTCAACAGTAGCAACACAAGTGAATTGGTGAGTTTGACGAATGGCATGACGGCCGTGAGCCGGGCTTCAGGAACTGCGAATCGTACAGCAAGGCCCAGCACGGATGGCAGGACGATCCAGAGGCCCAAGAACGCTCCCGATCCGTAGGCGGAGAGGTCCTGCAGCACCGCCTCATACTCCTCCGACGCCATCTCCCCGAATACCTGCAGCGCCGCAGGCGTAATGATAGGGCTCAGCACGGTTGAGGAAAGAACCAATCCCAAGCTCAGCGCCAAATTTCCATTGGAGTTTTGCGCCCAGGCCGTAGACGCGCCGGCAATCGGCATGGCGGCGACCAACGCCAGGCCGACGAGGATATGCTGTGCTTCGTCCGGCTCATACCACAGCCGCATGACCAGGGTGACGCCAAAAATATAGACCATGGGAATGACCAGATTGGCCGCGAGTCCAGCCAACATCACCCTGCTTTTCTGCATGAGAGATGTTAAGTGCGAGGTCTTCACCCCCAATCCAGCGTTAAACATGAGCGTGGCGAGGAGGAGCAGGAGCAACGAGACATGGATCTTTGTCTGGAAAACTGGAACGTCGCCCAAGTTAACGTTCCTGATCCATAAACCGGCCGTCGGAAAGACTGCGGCGATGGCATAGGCGCTGATCAAGAACCAGAGCAAATGGTGGTGGATGAATTGGGACAGAGCGAGGAGCGTGGGTTTACGGTCCTCCATAATGACTCGATCGTGAACTCACACAGAATACGCAAACGGCGTTTGGAAATCGAGGCGTGAATGAGCTGTCACCAGATTTGCACATACTTTTTCACAAGTGTAGTCGCGTTCCGGTGCGTTCTTACGCTTGGTTGGAACTGAGTGATTGCAAAACAGGGGAGCCCGGCGAGATGGTAGATGCACCATCTCGCCGGAGCCCGGACTCAGCATTGAGTCGGAAAGACCGGACTAGTGAGTATCCACTCCGTTTGGATGTCTCTGCTGGTACGTCAATTTCTCCGCCCACTCCTCAGGCAGATTCTGGACCCAGCCGTTGTAGACTAACGGAATGGGCAACACGCCCTGTCCACCCATCCCCGCATAGGCCTCATTATCTTTGTTGGAGATGTGTCCGTCCATCTCGAAGTGTGAGGACTTATTCGCTGTCGTCAACAGCACGCTTCCAGCGATGATGGCATTGCTCCCATTGTCTGGCGCGTGACCGACTCCGTTCGGATCGGGGTCCACGACGAGCATCCGGTTCGAGAATTTGCTGCCGACATAGGCGTAGTACCCGCCACCTTTCTTTGCGCCAAATTGGACCCCATGGCATCCTGCGTCACATAACAAGCTTGCCACAACCTTGTCCGTCTTCGTATCGATGACCAGGATCGTGGAGGTCAAGGCGTTCGCCGTGATCACGAATCTGCCGTCCGGGCTCACCGGGGTTTGAATCGGCAAGGCACCAATGAAACCGCTGGCCGATCCGCTGATCGGATCGTAGTTGCCCAGAAGATTGATGTCATATAACTTTTTTATTGTCGGAGCGTGCCCATGTGCCTGCTTAATGCCAATCACACTTAATGTGCTGTCAAGAAAGTTTGCGACATAGTACTTGCTTGAATCGGGCATCATGCCAGTGGCAATTGGTGAATGCCCCGTATCTGCTGGATTCGCCAACCCGTAGGTGAAGTCGTAGAGTGCCGTCGCATCTGCGTCTTCGTTGGGCGTCACCATCATTTGTCCATCAGCGCTCATGAAGTGCCCGTGAGGATGTGCGCAGCATTCCCCCGTTTGCATCTGTATGTCTCGGATGGGAGCATTGTGGTGCGCTAGATTGTTAAACTCCCGTACGAAATTGTCGCCGTTCGCTGACACGTGCACATAGTCGTTGCTGGTTCTCGTCATGACGTGTGCTGGAGCCGGACCCGCTGGACGATTGTACCGTAAATGTCCAGTCTCTCTATCAAACACCGCCAGGTGTTCATCGAACCATTGGGTCTGATAGATCACCTTCTGATCCTTATCGGTCCACATATTGTGCGGATTGTTCATGTTGATCGAGGGTAACCCGACTTTTCTTTCAACTTGGAACGTCGTCGCGTTCACGGCTGTCGCGGTGCCGGGCTTGGACTTTTCTTTCATCAATTCAAACTGGGTGTCCACCCACACCTGTCCCACTCCTGGGTGCGTCGGTGGTACGGGGGCGGCTAGGGTCTTGGGTTCGCCAAAGTGCGGTCCCATGAATGCGTTGAGGTCTGGCAAAGAAACATCAGACGTTTGGCCATTGGAGGAGGCCAATACGGCAACTTTGGGATACACGGGACTCCATGATGCTGTTCCGGAGGCGGGGTAGTATTGCCAGTTATTGGGGTTGGTATAGATGACGAACGTGCGTAGGAGGCGTAAGGCCAAGTCCGACGCAGTTGGGAGCCCGGTAATTCCATTTGTCGTGACGCTGGGAAGATCGAATGTTTTCCCAAGATCTAAGGGAAATACATTTTTCTCTTTATCGACCACGAAAACGGCCGCGAACATGTATACATGGATATCACAGAAGAAAACATACAGTCCTGGATTGGTCAGCGTGACTTCGAATGGCTGTCCTGTACCTCCATGCGCGGCCGTCTCCAGGTCCACGTCGAATGGCATGCTTGCGGCATGGTGGGGGTACATCAAGCTCACCGCCGTATGGATTGTGTTGGCCTGTCCCGTCGAGGCAAAACCCACGGATTCTCCGGAACGAATGATTGCGAGGGATTTCTGTCCTATCGTGCCCAGACCGTCGCTTTCAGGAACGCACCCTACTGCTGACGACTTGCTCTTGTCCTGACAATGGAACCAGCTCCCGGGATTGTCTGTGGCGTCGAATGTCACTGTGGGAGCGGCCTGGGCCATGCTAGCCCCCCCCCATCCCACCAGCAAACCTAGTATTGCAAACAATATGCATCGCTTCTTCATAGAGATTTCCTTCTCGATTGGGCCACCTTGCGTGGCCACAGTGTTGATAATGTCATGGGCCAAATTGCACGATCGGAACCAATCC
>DATHTZ010000213.1:0-2136 GCA_035462675.1 Nitrospiraceae bacterium
GTCCGCATTTGTCCTGCCAGGAGTTCCCCGAAGTACGGCCAGCCCAGACTGAAGCGGCCGCCGAGATTCCGAAATGGCAGAATGATGCCAGCCGGCGTGCCCGTGGCCACCGAGATGTTGACGCGGCCATCCATGCAATTCAATGCCACGATGGCGGTGGGGTGCTGGGCAATATAGAAGCTGCGCGCTTGATAGGATTCTGAACTTTGAAATTCCGCGGCATGGCGGTGCGCATGATCCATCAACCAGTCGATCCGTTGTCGGATGGGCATGTTGCGAACGACCATGTTTGCGACGTTGGTTTGGGACGGAGTCGGAGCAGTGATCATAGCGCCTTCCTGGACCGTTCGGTCATTATGGTCTCAGATGTAACCAATCGTGTTATATTCTAACATAACTCATAACTTCCGCCTAAGCATTCGGACCCTCGCGCAGTGCATGGCAGAGCTGTTCCCGCACATGGTCGGGTGGATTCAGGTTCAGTTGAGTCTGCACCCAGTCGCAGAGCGTCCATTCTCGACCGATACGATCCAAGCTCAAACGAAGGTCTGTCCTGGCTTTTTCTATCAGGATCGCCCGCGTTGCATCGCGAAGATCTTCTCGGAACCGTTTCGTGGCTTGCTCGCGGCGGACTTGCCAGGACAAGTGAGCCGGGGCGAGATCATCTATTTAACAGGACCGGTTAGTCCGACACACACCTCGACGTGCTCATCTGTCCGCGGTCTTGGCACCGGCTTGTTCCTGGCGTGGGCTGACCCCGATCACGGCCGGTAGTCCAATGTGAGTGGTGATGCTGTCTTCTAACAGGGGTATCCAGCTGTGTAACCCGGCCATTTTTGACGTGGCTTGTTGGAGTGAAGGGCTGACGGCGACGTCGGAAGATGATCCTCCATCCATGGCCATGACCTGGCGTAAGGAGGGAAAGGTATCCCGTAGACATTTCGCAAGGGCATAGAGTGACGCCGCTTCCGTGGTCTTGAGGACAAGAAGATGTCCATCGCCTTGTTCGGCGACCAGGGTCTGATGTGCACGTTTCCCGGTTTGGCGCACACGAACTTTTCCGGTCCGGTCGAGGAGCATGAGTGATTGCGCGACTTCTCGATAGGGAACTTGCTGCTCGTCAAAGGTGTCAAAGGTCAAGTCCAAAACCCTTGCGCGTCGTGAACGATCCGCCGCCGGTTCTGCCGCAAACAGTCCCAGCCAGGTCGTGTGACGCTTGCTCCCCAACGAGCGGCCGTTTCCATAGAGCAGCCCCAGATACGCATAATTCTCACGGAAGAGCCCGGCATTGAAGACCAGATCGTGGCCGGTTTGTTCTTGCCATTGGCGAATATCGGGCGGTTCCGATAGACCCTCTTGCTGGTAGTAATGCACGGTAAAACGATAGCGATCTGGATCGATCTCGACGGCAACCAACGGCGCGACGTAGGGGCACTGTGTGTGAGGATCCCAAACGGAAATGGATAAACCGTTCCCGAGTCGATCCCCAGTAAGAGGCTGACCCGTCGTCGTCGGGGGTCCGCTGAGCATGACGAAGCTGATACCCAGGAGAAACAGGGCGACAGAGGTAAAAGAGAGAGACCGGTAGAAGCTGTTGTCTTGTACCATAGTGTCTCAGGGTCGAGTATAGAGGGAGCCTATCTGAAGCGTCAAATCAGTCGAGGAAGAATGACGTCGGCTGCGATGCGTGTCTTGCATGATTCGCGAGTGATTTTTATGGATGTCGATGAGGTAGTGCCGGTCTTGCCCAACGATGTGCTGATATCGAGCAGGTTGGGGGCTGTGTGGGTGAGCCCCTCAGGAGCAAAGGGTTCCGTCAACTGGCTGAGAAGGCTGAACTCCGCGCGGGTTCTTCGGCGAAGGACAGGCACACTGCACCCCCTGCGGGGCCGCGGCGGGCGAGCGCGTCGCGCGAACCCAGGTAGTTGAGCCGTGGTAGGCGGCTCCATGCGTCCCTCGTGAGGTTTACACCTGCTCCTCGCCTGCCGAGACGTCACGCTTCGCTTGTCAACAGGCCTTTCGCAAGACACGCGCGGGAACCTGATCGTACCGGTCAGCACCTTCGGGTGGCGGTTCGTTGATCACGCCCCAAAATACACCGAGTTCTTTCACGGCTGTGATGAACTGGTGAAACTC
>DATHTZ010000214.1:0-9990 GCA_035462675.1 Nitrospiraceae bacterium
TTCTACAAGTTGTCTCGTATTGTTCTCGACCCGGCTTTCGTACTTGTCCCATTGCTGTCTTCTGGCTTCAGACCAGAATGCCGAAACCTGGAAATGCTCTTCAACGTCGAATGAAAGGCAATGCATGGGCTTCCCACCTGCAACGCTCACCGAGCACCCTCGCCAAGAAGAATCACTCGTATCGTTTCAAGGAGAATGCGCACGTCCAACTGTATCGATAAATATTTCACATAGTACAGATCGTACTGCAGTTTCACATGCGAATCCTCTGGCGAAGCCCCGTAATGAAATTGCGTTTGCGCCCAGCCCGTAATCCCAGGCCTGACAGCATGCCGAAGGTCGTAGTATGGAATGACCGATCTGAGCTCCTGAACAAACACCGGACGCTCTGGGCGGGGACCGACCAAGCTCATTTCCCCTCGTATCACATTAATGAGCTGTGGGATTTCATCAAGCCGCCATTTTCGCAAATACCAACCCACATGCGAGATTCGAGAGTCTTTTTCCGAAGCCCACCTGGCACCCTCTTTCTCGGCATCGGTGAACATCGAGCGAAATTTCCAAATCATGTATGGCCGGGCACGAAGTCCGACGCGGACCTGCCGATAGAACACGGGGCCTGACGAATCAAGCTTGATGAGAATTCCGATCGCCGCCATGAGAGGCAGAGCCGTCACAAGCCCTATGAGAGAGATACTAAAATCCATAGAGCGCTTGATCGCCCTGACAACAATCCCCTGCCTGAACTCTCTTGAAAATATGATCGCGCTTGGCTTGAAGTCGTCGATGGGTAGACGTCCAGATTCTTCTTCAAATAGGTGATGTCCATCCCAGATGTCGATACCCATGCCCTTCAAATCAAGTAACGCTTGAACGGGCAACACCGCACGCCGGTCTTCCAAACAGACCGCAATGGTATCAATACGATCTCTCTCAACAACGGAGTGAAGTTGATTCATGGTCCCAACAATCTTTGTTCCAACCAACTCATCGCCCACTTGTGCATTGTCCTGGGCGATGAGGCCTACAAGGTCGGTAAACATCTTGCTGCGTGAAAGAAGCACCTGAGACAGCCCCTGAGCCAGGGAGCCGACTCCAAGGATCAAAATGCGTCTTCGCGAGCCAGGCACGCGAAAGATCGCCTTGGCAGCATGATCCACCGTAAATGGCAATGGCACTGTGCTGATATGCCCAGGCCTATCGGAGGAGTTGTTGATGGTGAGACTCATACACCCTGTTGCTATAGTTATAGTACGAATATGGCGTATCCTTCGCTTCAACACCATTGAGAACCACAGCCACAGCTCTTTCTTGCCCGATCATCTTGATTGCGTTGGTTACAACATCGCGGGGAGTAGACCGTGCCCGAATGACGTGCACCACGACATCTGCCATACGCACGATGAGCATGGCCTCTGCAACAGGCAGCAATGGCGGAGAGTCGAGGACGATATACTCAAACCTCTCTCGGAGCCCCTGAATAAGTTCTGACAATCGATCCACATGTGTAAGTGCGGTGGTTCCGGATGCCTCAATTCCAGCACTGAGGACCCAAATCCCCAACTGTTCATGGTATTCAAGGCATTCGTCCAACGTATTGTGACCAAGCAAAACCTCGGTCAACCCTGCAGTTGACTCCATCCCAGTATAGGCGCGGACCGTCGGTCTCTTCAAATCACAATCCACGAGGACCGTTTTCCTATTGAGGTCTCGAGAAAGCACATAGGCCATATTGAGAGCCGTGGATGTTTTCCCTTCCCCCATCAGCGCACTGCTCATACAGACAACGGTGCTCTTCTGCTTACCCGTAATCAAACCCAGTCTCGTGGCTGCAACCCGATATTGTTCTGCCACCGCTGACGTGGGATACCACATCGCAACCAATTCTGGGGCTACAGCAACCTGTGTCTCCTTAGGAACGGGTGACTCTTCCCTCATGAGCCCCGGCAAAGCCAAGAGTCGCCCCTGACGGCGAGATTCCCATGATGGCGTCTTCCCTGAACCTGGCCAAGCGGATTCAAACTGGGAAATCACGGCCAGGACTGGAAGCCCCAAAACAATCTCAATTTCTTCAGCGGACACAAATCCTCGCCTGAGTAACTCAAGACCGAACGCACTCCCAAAACCTAGAGCGCAGCCTATACCCAACCCGCCGAACATGATCATAAACACATTGGGACTTTCCGGCATTGGAGGCACCCGGGCCGGATCGATGATGCGCATCTGTGTTCCTTGCTGCTGCTTCTCCAAATTTCCTGCTATGTTCACAGAGAGTTTCTTCTCTACAAGCGCATGATAGTTCTTTTGAAGATCCTCGTAATCTCGTTGTACCGCAACCCATTCTTGTTGATGTATCGTTGTCCCTTCGATTCTTGCTTCATATTTCTTGATTTCCGCAGCGATGTGGGCATTCCGGTGATGAACCAACTCCAGTTCACGTAGTATGTCCTCACGTTGCTTCAGCATTTCTGCCTTGTAGGGATCAACGAGCTTGCGTCTTTCCCTCGTTTCACCCTCGACCTCAATCGGCTCCTGTTCAACATACTGCGCGATATAATCTTCGGTCGTCATCGCCTGTAATTGCCTGATCTCATTTCTGACCCTGGCGACGTCAGGATATGTCTCTTTATACAGCGACTGCAACCCTGCCAAACTCCGTTCTAGTGCTTTGATCTTCCCTAATCTTGGGTCTTTCGCGCCACGGTGTGAGCTTGTGGGATCTTCGTACTCCCTGATGGCTTTATCAACAGGTACCAGGCGAAGGTGGAGCGCCGTCTCTCGTTCCTGCTGGGCTGCCTTTTCTGCATCAAGCCTATCTAATGCATTGATATTCGAAGTCATTTGCTCAGGCAACTGCCCCAGGTGCGTCTGCTTGAATTGAGCAAGGGCCCGTTCTTTTTCTTCAAGCTGCCTTTTGAGTTTATCCAACTCCTGTTGGATAAACTCAGACGAAGCTGTGGTAATGACTTCCCGATTTTGCGAGAACTCTTGGATAAAGAGCTCGGCTAATCTCGTTGTCACGGCTTTTGCCACTTCCGGTTCAGGATCGGCAAAAGATACTCGGATGAAAGGAGCCTCCTTGGAATCAAATTTTACTAGCGACCTCATTTTCCCGGTCACGGCATCACCTTCGGCTTCAGTTGCTTTCGCCTTTTCGTACCCATACAGATGGAACTCCTGGCCTACCTGCGTCAGAAGCTGCTGATTATACAGAAACTCTCTCATCACATTAATTCGAGACACCATGACATCAGCCGCTTCCCTTCCCCCACCAGAGGGCTCAGCGACGCCCTTGATAAACTGCACTTTTTGCATTTCAAAATTGAGCAAGGTCGTTGCGCGATAGCTTTTGGGAAGCCATAGATATACCCCACACGCAAGTCCAACAGACAGCAGGATGGGCCAAATAATCAACCAGCGATGATTGATGATTACCCTGAGGAAGTCTTCAGGGGTATTCAGACCGATAAACACTCCTCTTCCTCCTTCATCAAAATTCAGATCCTTCTCCGGAAGGCCTACTTCCAGTTCCAGCACCCGATGGAGCAGAAATATTCTCGTCAGAGCCTTGTGTTCCAGTACTTCCAAATTCACCCATTCTAAAGAATACGGGGCTCGCAAACGCATAGGAGAACGACAGCATTACTATCTTTTTTGAGAACTCGTACTCGGGTGTTTGAGGGGTAGAATTCGAGACATACAACCAATTGGTCGTTAAGCTCGCCAATACGGGCCCTAGAAGATACTGGGCCCCCACGGACACTCCGACGGTATCGGCTGTCGAGGAGGCTTCGCCGAGAGTACTCCTATGGGCATAGTTCATTCCCACAATGCCGGTCAGCTTAGACGTGATCCCCCCGCGCGCACTTAGGGCTAACACATGCGCCTCCTGAGGCCCAGCTGTGAATGCGTAGCCGGGGACTAAGGTGAATCTATACGCCATCGTCGCACTGTACGCCCCACGTGCCATGATTCCCCCTGGAGCTAGGCCGCCGGCTAGGCCGCCGGGGCCACCACCTAGGCCGCCACCTAAGCCCATACTGCTGGCCAATGACGGCGAATTATAATCATCAAACGGGCCCTGGGAGGAGCCTGCCTCCCTCAGCTCTTCTGAGTAAGAAGTGTAGGTCATTCTTGCCGTCACATTCGGCCTAACTTGTAATGCCTGAGATTGTCCGGGGATGTCTGATCCTACTGGAAGTTTAAAATTCGCACCACCCGACAGGAAAGTGGTCAATTCCTGTGTCCACAGTCTGGTCCAGTTCAGCGTCTCTCCAATGGTCGTATAGGAACCTTGCCCACTACCGCCACTGCTTTGCTCTTGAACAAAGTGAGACATAGTGGCATTGGCTCCCACCGTATCTCTCGCGGAAAGCCGTGTGCTAATCCCCGTTATTCCCTGGTAGCCAGTCGTATCGAACAGTGGATTATTTGCGCCTCCCTGTTGTCCGCCGAACGAAATCCTCTGGTAGAGAAAACTTCCATGCAGAGTCGTAACCCCTGTGAGTTGGTAGCCGCTTGCCAGCGCCAGGTTGTACATCTGCCTCGACGCTCGATTCGTCACTATCCCTGAATTCAATGCTCCCCCCGCGGGCGATCCAAAGCCTGTGTTTAGCCCGCCCCCGGCTGCTCCAAACCCAGTCGAGGCAGGCGTAGATCGATATGTACCCCTCACGACTAACGACGTAATCCGCTGCGACACTTGGTGGGCCGCATCTGTGAAGTTCAACTGACCACCAGAGTTCCAACCGATAAAGTCACGATCGGGATTGTTTAGGTATTTGGTCGCTAATCCAGTCCCGAAAATGCTGCCACGCACGAGCGAGCCTGCTTGGGCGATGATCAGCTGAGGCGCCACCACCGTGGCGAAGTCCTCTGGCTGGATGCCTGGGCTCAAGAGGGACGTTGGAGTATTGTAAATGTTCGAATCATATCTTTCCGCCACCGAAAGAGCTGGAATGATGATCGTTTGCGCAGAGACATGGGTACTCAATGCCCACTGGAGGATAAGAAGGGTGAGTAACGCAACGGCGCCTTGTCTCCTCATAATGACATTGACATCACGGCACCACAATGACGTCACCAGCTTTCAAGATAATATTGGCTTCCAGATTCTTACCCCGCAGAATGTCTTGATAGGGTATCGGAATCATCACCTGCTTCGTTTCTCCTTGCCCGTTCCTGACGTTACGAAGGACATGTACATTATTACGAGATGCGAAGACCGTAAAACCGCCCGCATAGGATATGGCTTGGAGCACACTGGTAAATGACTTGAGAACAATCTTCCCGGGTTTTCCGACTTCGCCGACTGCAAAGACATGGTAGCTATTGATCTCTTTGACTTGAACTGACACGGTCGGTGAGGACATGAATTCGGCCAGTCCATCAGCCACTTGCTTCGAAAGGGCCTGAGCTGTGAGGCCAGCAGCCATAATATCCCCCAGAAGAGGTAGCGAAATTTTCCCATCTGGCCTGACGATAACCTCCTTGGACAATTCCTGATTGCGCCAAACTGTCACTACCAAGATATCCTCTGGACCGATGAGAAACTCCGTGGGAGGGACAGCCATCCCCCGGTACTGCACATCCTGCTGAATGCAGCCTCCTACCATGGCTTGCACGGCCAGCAGCAATGCGGCTATGAGAACATTGCCACCCAACTTAGCGATGTTTTCTCTCATCGTCGTATTGCTCTCCCAAACATCTCAGCTTATTCCATAGCCCGCTGTAGTCATCGGCTCTAGCAACATTCTCATCGGCTCTAGCAACATTCGAAGTTGCTGAGCCGACAACTAAATAGTGCGTAGCGTGCTCTCGATGATCCCCTGTTTTTCTGGGGAAATGTCCCTTGGGAGAAAGTTATACGAGCGCACTTTGACGGTCTCATCAGTAAGTTTGGTTCTCGCTAGCGAGTGGGCAACACCACCATTGTTTCAGACGGGACGACGATCTGATCCCCAGGCTTCAATTCCATATTTTGGCTCGACCCGTCACGGACTACAATGTCATCGTAGCTTGCCTTGAGCTTCGTCAAACCTTCGCCATCTTTAGAAAAACGGAAGATTACGATCTTGTTTCTTGCGGCCATAGCCGTAAATCCACCAGCCACGGTAATTCCTTGCAAGAGGGTTGTTTTACTCTTCAAGGGATACTTCCCAGGTTTATTGACTTCCCCAAGTACGTATATTTGGTAGCTGTTAACCTCTTTAACCATAATGGATATCGTGGGGCTTTCCATATACGCTCTGAGCCCGGTCGAGATCTCCTCTGTCAATTGGACTGGAGTTTTCGCAACCGCAGAAATATCCCCCAGCAGTGGAAGAGAGATTCTTCCATCCGGCCTTACCTGTACCTGCTTGGAGAGATCCGCATTCTTCCATACCGTAATTTCCAAGATATCCTCAGGACCAATTATGTATTCCGGCGTAACGGTCAAGAGAGCTTTGTCCGCTGCACCCAAAGCTGCTTTCGATGGAACTGAGAGAGGTCTCATCGTATCCTTATCCTGCGCAACAGCTGAAGCTAAAGCAAGAAAGATACTTACTCCTACCCCAAGAATCGCAGACATAGACTTGGAGAACCGCATGTTCATTACTCCTGCAACAGCTTGCAATGTACAAGACAAGCTACCGCCCATTAGAGGACCATACCTCTTCGACGATACCACAGAAATGAATTCACCTATCAAGTAAATTTATTATACAGCTTCTGAAAACCGTTCGATATCAGAACGCTTTAGTACCACTCGGCTCTGATAGGAAAGAGCCCGCAATAGCAGGACGACTCGCTCTTCCCCAGATAGGCAAGAATCAAATACCCCCTCGACACCAGCTAAAGGTCCATGGCCAATGCGTACAACTTCTCCATGCGTTGGTCTTGGTATTACAATAGGGATAATGTCTTGCCGACTCAACCCTCTACGTATATCGTCGAGTAAATCTGGCTCAACCTCCGCTGGAAGTTGACCGAACATAACGATTTTCCGTACACCTCTGCAATAGGACACCGTCCGATACTGCTTGTCGTGGTCAAACCTCGCGAAGAAGTATCCGGGGAAGAGGCCAGCGCGACGCATGCACCGTCTCCCCTTGACGTTAAGACATTCATTAATTTCTGGGTAATAGGTCTCAATACCCACTTGCTCTAAGAAATAGGAGGAGGTCTGCTCTTTCTTAGGTTTTGCCATTACCGCGTACCACTTTTGCATTTCCTGTCTTCCTACAGACTGTCCTGAAACAAATACGCACAATACGCAATCTCTAGATAGTACTTCACCTTTCCGCCTTACTGCGCCAATACCTATCCCTTTTTATCATCTCTATTACATCTATTACATCAGAGCATTCTTGTCAAAAAAACGTAGACCGTTGGGTCATCCGAATATATAGGATTCCGGGAATCGTCAAACCCACCACCCGTGACCGAAGGAGATCCAACGTGAACGCATCGCCAATTCAGGCAGGCCCATTCACTGAGAGAAATCGAGAGCGGGCTGAAGAACTGCGAGGGCACGCTAATCCACTTGGGGGCCGAAGCCCCGGTCCACCCTTGGCTGTCTTACACCAACGGCCACCGTTCGTGGGAGTTGTTTGCAGCGAGCTTCTAGAGATGGTTCGAGACGGTCGCCGCCAAGGCGCAGGGCACACGCAAATTCCGGTTGAAGAACAAGCGGAGCCGTCTCAACTCGACCGTGATCGATCGTTGCCCGTCGATGTACAATTTGGGGAAGGTTTCGCCGCACCAAGAGCACGGTCACGCTGCAGGTGAGGCTCGCCCACGAGGGCCAGCTGTCCTGTTTCAGTATCATCAATGGCCAGGCGCATGACCTCAGCGCGCCCCCCAAAATTGGCTTCGTCGTTGGCACCATCGTGATCGACAATCGGGTCGACAACGACCCTTGTCTCCTGCGCCGCATCGAAGCACAGTGCGAGGAAATCCGCTAAGTCTTGGTGTTTCTGACCATCCACCACAGACTGGGCACCAGCGCGATTGCCGCCATCGACAAGAAGCGCGAACAGATTGAATCTGTTCTTCAAGACCCTGAAGATCAAGAGCATCGTCGGCACCTCGGACAACGCGATGAAGACTCAGATTGTGACAGCATTGGTTTCGGTGGTGCACTACTTGCCTTGCTCCATCTGTTTTGGCTAAAGCCAGGCCAAATCAGATGGCCTCCTAGCATGAACGCTTTACCCAAGCAATCTGATGGCCTAGCTCAACGAACCATGCGCCACACTATCCATCCAGAAGATAATCCTCAAGCCTTCTTGGCCTTCACCTGATCTTGAACGACACCTGGAGCTACTATCTTGAACCCCTCATCACCCGTCCGAAGCTCGCATTAAATCAAGTGGTGCTCCACCCAATCCCGGCTATCTTGGACAGTAGTAATTTCAGAACATGAATTTGAGCCCTACCAAGTAAGGCCCAGTTCCAGTTCCTTGCCAAAAAGGAACACGCCTTGCCCACCGAACTTCAGCCAGCGTGGGTGTTTCCGCAACGGTTACAGGTGTCGGCACATAAACCTTCAATACTTGATTAACATCGGGAACCTGCTCCATCAAGACCAGCATTCCTCCACTGCTAATGTTCAGGGAGAACGCTTTTCTACCGTGAGTCGATGCAGCCGGAGCCTCTACAGACGTTGTCATCTCATATAGTATCAGTCTCAGTAGAGCCACCCTCTCATTGTGACTTTTCTGACTATCTGTTATTGGCCACTCCCATTCTGTCTGTACCACATCGCGCCTCCTCTGTATGGAAAATATCTCCGTCCTCAGCCTCATGATGATGATAGTTCAGAGTTTTCTGATGGGTAGCAGGCTATGTTTTCCTTCGAAATACTGAAGCCAACAATCAAGCCTCTCCCCTCCTGTTCCTTTCCATTGCTTCTCTGCAAACTATAGACAGGACGAATAACAGGAGCAATACCGATGATGTAGGCCTTGTTGCGCCAAAGGTGGGTGTTGACTCCCCCAAAAGGGTTAGGTATTATTTCCACTATAGAGTTACGTTTCTCAGGTCTCTGTGCTACCTTAGCAGAAGCTACCGGATTGTCTAGGACTATATCTTGTCAAAACTTCGAAAGCGTCCTCCCATCCATGAGTAATTCGTTGCCCTCAGCAGACCAAACAGACACTCTTGCTGAGCAGCGCGTGGGCTCAGGGATCGTTGTTCTTTCTGCGGCTATGCAACTCCTCCATATGAATCGTCAAGCCTCAGAGTTGGCAAAGCTCATTAACGCAACTGAACATAGTGGAGAGAGCCTGAGATCTGCCCATGGAGTCCTGCCGACTGCGCTGACAGAACTCTGCGGAGAAATCATAAAGGCCTTGCACATTCGCACCGAAGCAAAAGACTGGGAGCAATTCGAGATCAAGCGTGTCGCAGGTAATCCTGAAAAACCAATCCTGTTGAGGGGATTCGGCCTACCGGATCGAGGGGGGATCCAGTATTCAAGACTCGTGGTCACACTAGAAGAGTTAGCGCGGCGACAACAGCTCAATACGGATCAAGCCAGGGAGAAGTTTCAACTGACCAATCGCGAACAATCCGTCATTGAGCACCTAGCAAAAGGGTGGACTAACAAAGAAATAGCAAACGCCCTTCAGATTACTGAGCAGACAGTGAAAGAGCACATCAAGCACATCATGAGAAAAACTAATTCCACGACCAGAACAGGAATCCTCGTTCACATCTTCAATTCGTAACCTGCACGGGTGAGCTGCTACAGGTTTAATTGACACCAAACCTACGCTAATTCTGCCTGCATTCAGACTCAATCGGACTGAGATTGGGCTGCTGCCGGTTTCAAAGGCACCGAGTGAGGTGTATGAATGAAACCGGAGGTGAGCCATGGAGCGACGAACGTGTACGCGTGAGGTCAAGCTGGAGGCGGTGAAGCTGATTCAAGCACGCGGGGTGACGCTGGCGCACGCCGCGCAGGATTTGGGCGTGCAGGGCTCGGTATTGCGTCGATGGGTGCAG
>DATHTZ010000215.1:0-2972 GCA_035462675.1 Nitrospiraceae bacterium
TGAAGCAGGTGACGAAGTCATCATTCCCGTTCCCTATTGGGTCTCTTATGCCGACCAAACCCTGCTGAACGATGCGACGCCGGTGTTCTTGCCGACTCGTGAAGAAGATGGGTACGCCATTGACGCCCATGAGTTAGAACGGCTCGTCACTCCCCGCACCAAAGCAATTATCGTTAATAGCCCCGGCAATCCAACAGGAGCGACCTACAATCTAGCGACGCTCGAACACTTGGCTGAGTTGGCAATCCGTCGGGATCTTCTTCTGATCTCAGACGAGATTTATGAAAAGATCCTCTATGACGGGGCCACTCACACGAGCATCGCCTCATTAGGACCGGAGGTCGCGGCCCGTACCGTTGTGATCAACGGTGTCTCCAAAGCTTATGCGATGACCGGCTGGCGGATCGGCTATGCAGCCGGCCCCAAAGACTTGTTGACCGCGATGGCGAATATTCAAAGCCAAAGTACGTCTAACCCTTGTTCCATTTCACAAAAAGCTGCCGTTGTGGCGTTACGAGAAGGCGCCGCCTTTACCCAAAAAATGGTGACAGAATTCGATCGGCGACGGCGGGTCATGGTCGAGCGCTTGAATGCGATGCCCGGCATCCGCTGCCGAATGCCCACCGGAGCATTTTATGCGTTTCCCAACGTACGTGGCCTGCTTGGAATGCAAGCCCCGAACGGAAAGATCACCACCCCCACCGACCTTGCGAACTATCTCTTACAAGAATTCAAGGTCGCCGTGGTCCCAGGTGAGCCGTTCGGGAGCACCCAACATATTCGATTATCCTATGCAACCAGCATGGAGACGATTGTCCGGGGAATGGATCGCCTTGATACAGCATTCAAGCAGCTTACCTAGCGGGAGGGAATGAATCGTGCCCATCTACGAATATCAGTGTGAAAGCTGCACAGACCGGTTTGAAATCAAACAAAGTATGAAGGACGATCCTCTCACCGCCTGCCCCCGATGTGGGAAACCCGTCCAGCGCCTGATTTCATCACCGGCCATCATGTTCAAAGGCAGCGGGTGGTACGTGACGGACTACTCCGACAAAATGAAGCCTTCCTCAGGCAGTGACGTACCAATAGCCACGACCGAGGAAAAGAAAGAGACGGCACCAAATACGTCCAACCAGACGACGTCCACGGCTCCCTCTACTCCGGCTACCCAATCCTCGCCCATACCGGCAAGCACCTCATCGAGCACGACCTCAAGTACTTCGACATCCACACCGGCATCTTCCGCCACCAACAAGTAGAGAGCCAAACTGCGCCTCGTTAGTGCTTGCTTGTGACCTTAGCCTGTGCTTTTTTCTTGGCTGGGGTCTTGTGTATCGTGTGTTTGCGTTTTTGCGTGACCTTTATGGACGGCTTGACTGCGCTGGCCTTCGGCGTCGAGACTTTCGCCGATTTGGCCAATCGCCCCTGTGCTGCCGTCAGGCCATTCTGCAAACTTGTAATCATGATCGACTTATCCTGATTTGCCTTGGAAAGATCGTTCACTTGCGTCTGCAAATCGTCTTTCACCTTCGCAAGGGAGGCAAGCTGAGTCTGCAACTGAGACTTTTCCATCGTCGCACTCTGGAGCTCGGAGCGGAGTTGTTCAATTTGTGTTTGGAGCGCCGGAGGCCAGTAATCGCACCCGGACAGACCCACCGAGACGAGCGTTATGGCGGCCACCGCAACAAGGTTACGCACCATCACTGTTCGAGTCATCGGTATTCTCCTTTCAGTGTGAACGATACGAACGACTTTACTGATTATCTAGGTCGAGATACAAGCCGTGAGCGGCCAATTGTGCGACGATGGCGTCTCGATCGATCGCTCCATCGCGAATGATTCGAATCGGTCCCTGTACGTCGATCACGGTGGATGGCTGCCCACCAGGTGTGGCTCCAGCATCAACGATCAGATCGAGCGCGTCGCCAAGGCTGTGTCGGACTTCTTCAGCTGTCGTGGGCGGCGGCATACCTTTACGATTCGCACTGGTGCCGGTCACAGGCCCGACTCGAAGTAAAAGATCACGTAGCGGCTGCCAGGCGCTGAGACGGATGCCGACAGAGCGAGTCCCCGCAGTGAGCGCATCAGAGAGTCCAGCCGCTGCGGGAAAAACGATAGTAAGAGGCCCGGGCCAGAACGCCTTCATCAGTACGGTGGCCGCCGGTGGGATGCTTTGAACGAACGGCCCCAACTGAGACGCGTCTCCGATCAATATGAGGATCGGCTTTCCCTTCGACCGGGCTTTGATTTGCCACAATTTAGCAAGGGCCTGCTCGTCGAACGGACCCACGGCAAGACCGTAGAAACTCTCCGTCGGCAGAGCGATCAGCCCGCTCTCCGCCAGTACACAACACACTCGATCGGCCAGCGCCGGAACGGCGGAAGCGACATAGCGTTCGATCGTAGCCTTGGTAGAGAACATCAGCCCTCTACGGCGCTATGTGTCGCGTGAAAATGCACGATGGGCAATATCCCTTCTATAGTGAGCGCCTTCAAATGCAATCGACTTCGTCGCACGATAGGCTTCCGCTTGCGCAATTTCCAGCGTCTTTCCACGCCCTGTAATTCCCAATACCCGACCGCCGGTTGTCACGACCTCGGTGCCAATTCGTGTCGTCCCTGCATGAAACACCACGGTCGTCGCATCGGCCTTGGCTGGCAATCCGTGAATCGCACGGCCAGTCTGATAGGCTCCTGGATAGCCCCCCGACGTCATGACCACACACACAGCGGTATCACTATGCCAATCTACGGTAAGTTGGTCGAGTCGATGTTCGATTACCGCCTCGATGATCTCCAGCAAATCAGTCTTGAGCAACGGAAGTACGACTTGCGTTTCCGGATCCCCCATGCGGGCGTTGAACTCTAGGACGTACGGTGTCCCATTTACAACCATGAGACCCGCATACAGGACGCCCTGAAACGGACAACCCATACGTGACAGAGCTTCGACGGCGGGATGGAGGACC